>SXQV01000064.1 GCA_005792805.1 Methylococcaceae bacterium
GATAGTCTGCTGCGAGCCGCACTGGCTACTGACCTCCTCGGAGGCACCGCCGAGACACTGGATGCCATTGGGCGGGATGAAGCAAGCTTCTTCGCCCGGGTCGAGCGGTTTGCCGGTTATCGGGATCTTTGGGAGAAAAAGGGCTTCCCGGTCATGTTCCGGCAACTGCTACGCCAGGAAGCGGTGGAAACCCGTCTGCTCGGTCAGCCATCCGGTGAGCGGCGCCTCACCAATCTGCTGCATCTGGGAGAGCTGCTGGCCACAGCGGCTCAGACCCACGAGGGAATCGATGCCTTGCTCCGCTGGCTGCATGGCTGCCGCACGGAAACCACCGGGGGAGAGGGCGCCCAGTTACGGCTTGAGTCGGACAGCAAGCGGGTCAAAATCATCACCATCCATAAATCCAAGGGGCTGGAATACCCCATCGTGTTCTGCCCGTTCCTCTGGGATGGCTATCGCAATAGTAAGCCCAGGGAACCGGATCTTCGCCAGTATTACGATCCCGATCCCGCCATTAACGGAAGCGTTACCGACTTTGATCCAGCCAGCTACGGTAGCGACCCGGTCAAGGCGCTCATCCGGTTCGAGGACGCCGCCGAGTCGGTGCGGCTAATCTATGTGGCCCTGACCCGGGCCGTATACCGGAGTTACCTGATTGCGGGGGTATACAGTAACGCCGGCAGAAATGGTCCTGCCTACGGGGAGGCCTCAAGAAGCCTGCTGAACTGGTTGGTATGCGGCCAGAGCGTTGCCCCGGAGGATTGGATCGACTCCAACAAGAAGAGGCAGCATACCCCGGAAAGTATTCTTGAGGCTTGGCAGACGCTGACCCTGGCATCCTGTGCCGAGGTCCCCCCCAGTCTGTTGATCGATCCGCTGCCGGTTTTGGCCCAGATTCCCCAACTGACCAAATCGGCCCAGGACCTGACGTTCTCCGCTAGAAAGCTATCGCGTCCCGTGGGGGAGGGCTGGAATCGGGGCAGTTTCTCCGGAATGATTCGTCACCGACCCGTCGGTGAGGAGGGAGCGGATCATGATCAGGATGTTGTGGGCTCCAAAAAGCGTTCCGCCAAGCCCGATGATCTGGATTCGTCGGATATCCTTGCCTTTCCTCAGGGCACTTTTGCCGGCAACTGTCTTCACAGTCTGTTCGAACATGCCGATTTTGCGGTCAGCACCCAGTGGCCGGCGGCGATTGATCGGGCGTTGACGGATTATCCTCAGCGCGGCGCTGACACAGTGCAAGAGCAGATGGCCGGTGTTCTGGCGAACGTGCTCCACACCCCTCTCCCGGATGCCGTTGGAGGAAGTTACCTTTTGGCCCAGGTGTCGCGGGCGGATCAACTTCGCGAATTAAGCTTTACCCTCAGCGCCGAACAGGTGGGAACTCAAGCACTCAACGCACTGATCGATCGTGTGGGCCTCGATGTCCCGAGGTTAGCCTTTCGAGACATTCGGGGATACCTGAATGGCGCCATCGATCTGGTCTTCCGGCACGCGGGTCGCTATTACCTGCTGGACTGGAAGTCGAACCACCTGGGCTACACGGCCCGGGACTACACGTTGCCGCGACTTAGGGAGGAAATGCGGGACCATGCGTATTCACTCCAGTCCCTGATATACACGCTGGCACTCCATCGCTTTCTGGGATCACGTCTCCCTGACTATGACTACGAGTGGCATTTTGGTGGTTCCTATTACCTGTTTGTTCGCGGGGTACGGCCCGATTGGAAAGACGAAACCGGCTTTCCCACCGGCGTGCTGCATGAACGAACCCCGCTGGATATCGTGATGGCGTTCGATCAACTACTGCAAACCCGCGATCATGTCTGAGAAAAATCCCCAATCCCTAAGCCCGGGTCAACGCCTCGCAGATCGGTTTGCCGTGCATCTGGCGCGCTGGTATCAGGAAACTCATCCGGAACCGAGTGAAGCAACCGGAAGGCTGCTGATGCGCGCAGCCAGGGAGGCTTCGCTGGCGACTGCAGAGGGTCATGTCTGCGCGGATCTGTCGGAATGGACAGAGGACGAACGTGCAGGATTGCAGGCCAGTGGGCTGGTGGCCTGCCCTGAGGAGGCCGGGGTTTTGCCGCTGGTCCTTGATGGTGGGGCACGACTTTATTTGCAGCGTTATTTTCAACTGGAACGGACATTGGCGGATGCCCTCATCGGTCTGGCGAAACCCGTTGAAGCCATGCCATCGCCGTTGGCGGAAAAGCGGCTGAACGAGCTATTTGACGATGGCGGGAATGGTGAGGCCGACTGGCAGAAGCTTGCCGCCGGCATGGCGCTGTTGAGCCGGTTGACCATCATCAGTGGTGGGCCAGGCACAGGCAAGACCACGACAGTCATCAAATTGCTGGCCTGTCTGCTGACTGATCAACCCGATTGCCGAATCGCCTTGGCGGCACCAACCGGAAAGGCGGCGGCCCGCATGGTCGAAGCCCTGCATGGCCAAGTGGCCCGTCTTTCAGCGGACGGGATGCTTCCTCCTGAGTTGGCAGAGAAACTCCCCCGCGAGGCTCGCACCCTGCACCGATTGCTGGGGGTGCGACCCGAGGGAGGGTTCCGTCATGACCGCGATCATCCGCTGGCGATTGATCTTTTGGTGGTAGACGAAGCTTCCATGCTGGATCTGGCATTGGCATCCAGACTGCTGGAGGCCCTGCCGGACGGTGCCCGTCTGATACTGCTGGGGGACAAGAACCAACTGGCCGCTGTGGAGGCGGGGGCTGTGTTCGCCGAGATCGCTGCGGACGCGGGACTCACGCCCGAGCGCGTACAGGCGCTGGCGCGACTGACCCAGACCTCAAGGGAAGCCATCGTCTCTCCACCGGCTATCCAGTCCACACCGCTCTCGGATGCCGTGGTCTGGTTTACCCGGAACTATCGCTTTCACGAGGCCCCCGGCATCGGAGAGTTGGCCTCAATGATCAATCAGAGGATGGGGGAAACGCCCAGCCAGGATCCACCTGCACTGGTCTGGCTGAAGTCGGGGGCCACCCCGAATATCACCTGGGTGCCCGACGAGGGGGAACATCTTTCAGCGTCTTTACAGAACAGCCTATTGGCGGGTTACGCCGACTATATTGCGAGCCTGCCGGCCAGAGTGACCGAGAGCACCGATCTGGCTGCCATTTTTGCGGCGTTTAATCAGTTCAGGGTGCTGTGTGCGATCCACGATACGGCGCGAGGAATGGACGCATTAAATCGAAGCATCGCCGAATCGGTCCGTCGTCACACGGGGCAGGGCTTCGAGATCGGGCCTGGTTCCGACTGGTATTCGGGGCGGCCCATCATGGTTCTGAGCAACGATTACACCAGCCGCCTTTTCAACGGTGACATCGGCATTGCACTGTACGGCGGCGAAGAAGGGGCGTTACAGGTGTATTTTCCGGCAGAAGGCGGCGATGGTTACCGGGCAGTTCCACTGGTACGGTTGCCTGAGCATGACACGGCCTTTGCCATGACGGTACACAAGTCCCAGGGTTCTGAATTTCCGCGAATCGCATTGGTTTTACCCGCTGTGAGCACTCGGGTGGTGACCCGAGAACTGCTCTATACCGGCGTCACCCGTGCACGCTCGGAGGTGTTGCTGGTGAGCCCTGAGTCGGTATTGAAGGTAGCGATCAGTAAACGAACCTCGCGGCGGTCAGGGTTGTTGGCGCGTCTTCAGGAAAGCCGACTCACCCGACCGGTGTAGTGATTTGGCAAGAGAGGGGGGCGAAGCCATGGATGCAGCCACGATCAAAATGGACTCGGGCCTTGGTGGGGTTCCTGATCAGGTCGAGCAGACGGGCGGGTTGCTGGTATAAGCGCTAACATAACGTGAACTTTCCTGATGCACTGCACCCCATTGCTGGTTGATGAGAGCGGCCATGGACGAGACGTTCGAGAATGTGGATGACAACGAGATGCATCGAGCAGGACTGGAGCGTGGTGACCGCTATGCTGCCGACCGATTGGGAGAGCAAAGCCAAGGAGTTGAGTGCGGTACGACGGTTGAGCGGGTTTGCGAGCGCGGAGGCGGTGCTGCGCGTGTGCTGATTCACTTGGCTGATGGATGCTCGCTGCGCGAAACCGCCATTGTCCTTGCACCAGTGTATGCAGAGTTGGCGCGGCATTGCCGCGAAGTTGCGCGAATTACCGTGCAAGCGGCGCTATCAATGCGATGAGATTTTGATGTGAATATAAGTTAGCGCTTATGCCCCCAAACCCCGCATCACGCGGGGTTTTGCGTTTCTGATGCTGGACCTGAAAACCCACAAAAATGTTGTCTTGTATGATTCTGCCATTCGGGGTCTCATGTGAGCAGGGCGTCATTGCCCAGACGGCGGATGGTCTTCATGAAGGGTTAAGGCGTCAGGGGGGAAAGGAACGTGGGGGGGCGTCAGTTGGAGGCGTGGCGAGAAAGTACAGTATTTTTCAGATACATAAATGCAAGGAAATCATAGAGAGCGTGAACGAGGATGGGGGTGAGCAGGTTGCGCTCCGGGCCAATATCGAGTGTCAGTCCCAAGTACACGCCGCAGATTCCTGCTAGCAGGGCGTAAAGCGGGGTGATCCAGTGGAGTAGGGCAAAGATCATGTTGCTGAAGATCAGACCGCCCAGCCATCCCCAGTCCTGTTCCAGCCAGGGCTGTAGCAGACCCCGAAAAAGAATCTCTTCGGTGACGCCAGCAAGCAAACCAAGATAGAGCAGTTCGAATCCGGTGCAACCGGCCAGTAGGCCCCCGAGTTTCTCGATGAGGAAGTTCCGGATGTCTCGTGCGACTTCGAGTCGGTGGCTGAGTACGAATAATCCATAAAGCGGCAAGCAGCCAATTAAACCCAGAATGATGGCGTTCAGGTTTAAATGGAAATGCCCAAGGGGATCGATCAATAGCCAATGGCCAAGAAAGTAGGCGATTAGGACCAAGCTGCCTTCAAATGCCGTTGCCAGCCAAAGAAACTGATGCCGGCTGAGTGTCATGGCTTATCAGTGGTAGATGCCCAGTCCTTGAAAGGATGGGATGAGAGACAGGTGTTGTAGTAACGAGGGTCGTGGGTTACTTCCTCGCCCAACCAGTCTGGCTTCTCGAAGGCTTCATCAGGATCGTCCAGTTCGATCTCCGCTACGATGAGGCCAGCATTATCACCTTCAAACACGTCTATTTCCCAAGTGTGATCAGCGACATCGACCAGGTGGCGGGTCTTTTCAATTAACGGTTTGCAGGTGAGTTTGTCGAGCATATGGTTGGCATCGCTTGCCGGGATGCCGTAGTCAAATTCTAGCCTTTGGGCTCCAATAGTGGCGCCTTTGAGGTTTAGCCAAGCACGGTCGCCGGCGATGCGGACGCGAACCGAGCAATGGGTCTCGTTATTGAGATAGCCCTGACGCATCCGGGTGGATGACCCCACCCGGGATTGCCAGGTGTCAGAGCTGACCAGAAACTTGCGTTCAATCTCAAGGTTAGACATAGCGGAGCCTACCAGTCGAGAAACTTTTTGCGCCAGCGGCCAGCGTGCCGCCGATACCAGTCAGCAAGGAAAGCAACATCAGAATTTCTTTGAAGGGGTTAAACGCGGCGTCTTTTTCGTTCATCACTCTACTTTATGGTGGTGGTTTCAGGATTCCTGTAACTGATCCTGTGCCCATTCCTCCCAATAGGGTTTCGGATGGAAGCGTTCATGGAGAAAGTCTACAAAGGTACGCACCTTGGCTGAGAGGTGTTTACGGTGTGGATAGACGGCATGGATCTCGAGTGGCGCAGGGACATATTCGGTGAGTACGGCCTGCAGGCGTTTTTTGCGAATATCCTGGCCCACCATGTAGGTCGGCAGTATGACCAGCCCCAGTCCGCTGAGCGCAGCAATGCGAAGAGCATCGGCGACATTTGCCTGCATGTTGCCGCTGACTTTTACGATAGTGGCTTCTCCGCCGGGAATATTGAACTGCCAGTGGTCACGAGGGGAGAGACTAAGGTTGACTAAGCAGTTGTGGTTGCGGAGATCCTCGGGAGATTTTGGGTTCCCATGTTTCTTGAAGTAGGCAGGGGCGCCGCAGACTACGCGCTGTGAGGTGCCGAGTGATCGGGCAATGAGGCTGGAGTCCTGTAGTTCATCGAGTTGAATGGCCAGGTCGAAACCTTCTTCAATGAGATCCATGTGACTGGCTTGCAGCGTGAGATCGACATGGACATCCGGGTAAACCTCCATATAGGCGCTGATGGCGGGGGCAAGATGATAAGACCCGAAGAATGGCGTGGCGCTCACTTTAAGTAACCCCCGTGGCTCAGTCTGCAATCGGGTGACCGCCAGCTCCATTTCCTCCATGTCATCGAGGATTTGGCGGCAGCGTTCCAGGTACACCGCACCCACTTCCGTCAGATTCAGATTACGTGTTGTTCGGTTTAACAGGCGTATACCCAGGCCGTTCTCCAGTTGCATGACATGTTTGGTTGCCATGGCCCGAGACAGCCCCAACTCCTTGGCGGCCGCAGCAAAACTGCCCGCTTTGGCGACCTTGCTGAATACCAGCATGCTTGTCAGTTTATCCATGGCAGCGCAGAGAATTGTTGTTATTTATGAAGATAATCGGGCGATTTATCGGGCATTGTAAGCCAATCATGCTCTTCCATAGCCGTCCTCAAACCAAGGCCGATATAGTCAGGGGGTTTGCAATGAGTCTGATGCGTAGCTTAGGACTATTGTTGTTGTTAGTCACGCAGGGCCTTATTGGGCTGAAGGTGACGCAACGGTCTGCGGCGTAGCCTTCGCAGCGAGGTGCGTGGAGGGATCCTGATAGTTCCATGCCGCTTCAAGTGGATGGATCCGTTTCGACAGGGGCGGCAGAAATTCGGGATTTCTGGGCCAAGCGGATAATGCGGAGCGGCTATGCCATGGATGTGATTGATGCCGGTCATGCACACGCCGGCACCATCGTGGTTATGGTGCGTTTTTCGGATGGTGGCGGGGTTTTTCCCTTGTTCCAGTTGAGTTAGTCTGAAATAATCCACCCCGTCCGGAGTCCCTCGGGGGTTTATCCAAACGAGGACGGACGCAAACTAATTTGTCCTTCTATGAAGAGATGGAAAAACCATGAAGAATCAAAAGCCTCTGAAAGGTCTGTTGCTGATCGCTGGTCTGTGTTTTGCCGGTGTTTCGGTGGCTGAGGAGCCCAGTGTGGAAATCGGTGAAAAAATCTACACCCGTGCCTTTGGTCGCGGCTGTGGTACTTGCCACGATGTTCAGCCTAACCCAAATCTCTTTGAGAGTGTGAATAAGCTGAGCAAGGAAGAGCTGACCAAGGTTCTGGTCGAAGGTCGCAATGCGATGCCGAAGGCCATGGATCAGATTATGGCGTTGGGTCCTGTGAAAAGCGCGGGCTTAACCCAGGATCAGGCAGTAGATGCTCTGATCGCCTACCTGAAGGCAGGCAAGAAGTAAGCGCCCAGCTTACCTGCCTGAAGCAAACGCCGGGCATGCCCGGCGTTTTGCATAGGGTGCAAGCGACCCGACAGATCGTTTGATGGCAGCCTACCATCGGTTTCTGTGCCGAAATGAGTGCAAGTTCGGAGGGCAGTTCGAAACCCAAACTTGCGCTACTCTTGGGGTTGCATAAAAAAATGTCGGCACCTGTTTTGCGGTTGGTCGTCCATGAGTAAGTGGAACTTGTGCTTCATCATGGCCTTTTTTTTTCTGGCTGGATGCGCGCAGACTCCTCATCAGCCGCCGCCTGCCAGAACACCACAGCTGCAAATGCCGGTTTCGGTGCCTGCTCAGAGCGCACCTATGCTACGT
Organism: Methylococcaceae bacterium; assembly: GCA_005792805.1. Classification (GTDB taxonomy): domain Bacteria; phylum Pseudomonadota; class Gammaproteobacteria; order Methylococcales; family Methylococcaceae; genus UBA6136. The sequence continues at coordinate 7,783 of SXQV01000064.1, forward strand.
GTTGCCATAATGTCAGAGCCTGTCAAACCCGTAGCCCCGCTTCTTGCAGCCGTTGATCCCCTGAGCGTTTCGGCTATGGTTGAGCGTGCATTGGCACGCCAACGACTAAAGCAACGGACGCAGGCGTGGACTATCAGTGATGTAGACAGTTCTCTTATCTCGCATCGCTCCAAGTCTCGCGTTTCTCGGCGAAGGATCCGGGGCGTAAGTGGATCGCTGGAGCCCGTTCATATTCAGTCCAAGGAAATTGCGTTAACTGCTGAAGAGGATGCTTCATTGGTTGCGAGGAGCAATACCTCAAAAAACGACCGCAAGGCAAAGGTAAATCTCGCCAAGTTGAAAGAGATGAAAAGTGTGTGCTTGCATTCAACAGTTTGGTGGGTCCGCTGGAACCCCGAACTACAAAAGGCGCACTTATGAGTCGGCTTGATTCTTGGGGGAGTGTACGCAATGGCCTTGTGTTGGCTGGTATTCAACATGAGCGGCTGGACGCACATCTGGAAAATTTAAGGCAGCGACCAACAACAGTTGAGTTTTTAATGGCGCGAGCCGAGCCTTATTTGCAATATTTGCTTGGAGAAGTCCAGCGCCAAGGATTGCCTACCGATGTCATATTGGTTCCGATGGTCGAGAGCGCCTTCCAGGCTACTGCGTTATCTACTAAACAAGCCGCCGGGTTGTGGCAGTTTATTCCAGCAACGGGCCAGCAGTATGGCTTGCTACTCAGCGAAAACTATGATGGCCGCTATGATACCCATTCAGCCACGCAGGCTGCCCTCAAATACTTGAAGCGATTGAACGTGCTTTTCAACGGAGATTGGTTGCTGTCCTTTGCCGCCTATAATGCAGGGGAGGGAGCCGTTCAGCGAGCCATTCAATTGAATCGAATCGCTGGAGGAAATGGGACATTCTGGGAGCTGCAGCTGCCGCAGGAAACTCAGAATTATGTGGTCAAAATTCTTGCGCTATCAAAGGTGCTTGCTGATCCACGGGGGCTCGGGTTCAAACCCCATAAGCCGATGCCGGCCAATAACACCTTGGCGCGTGTCGAGGCAAAGCCCGAAGTTAATATCGCCGATTTAATTGCTTCATCAGGTATTGCCCCCGATGAGTTTTATAAATTGAATCCCGCCTTCAAACCAGATGTTGAGCCACCCGTTCAGGCGCACAATTTCCTGTTGCCGCTGGAAAAAGCGGAGATTCTGATGGCAGCCAATATGTCAGGTGCCAAAGTTTATGCGCCGCGCAAAGTAGTGGTTCAGAAAGGGGATACCTTGTCTGTGTTAGCCAAGCGTCATGGGGTGTCGGAGATCAGGCTTGCCGAATGGAATGGCCTGCCACCCAGGGCTTCACTCAGGGTTGGGCAGGAAATTCTGGTGTTGGGTGTTTGAGCTTCAGTTGCCGATTCTTCTATTTTATTCTCTATGTACCATCACAAGGAGTTTCTGAAGTAACGTGATTACATCAGTTCGCACGCTCACCGCTCTTTCGGGAGCCTTGCTTATGGGCATCAGTCTTGTCAGCGTTGCAGAGGACATCGGTTCGGTCAACTACAGGTTTAAGTGGCTGGGACCCAGCGACAAAATCGTGGTGCAAGCCTTCGATGATCCAGATGTCCCCGGGGTCACTTGTTACATTTCGCGGGCCGAAACGGGGGGCATCAAGGGGATGGTGGGCTTGGCTGAGAATGCCGCTAAAGTCTCGTTGGCCTGCCGACAGATTGGGACGATTGATCCGCTGGCTGTTAAAAAGCTCAAAGATAATGAGGAGGTCTTTAGTGCTCGGGCATCCGCTGTATTTAAGACCACCCAAGTTGTACGTTTCTACGACGAAAAGCGTGCTGTGCTGGTCTATCTGACGTATACAGACCGTATTGTCGATGGCAGCCCGGAAAACGCCGTCAGTATCGTACCTGTTCGTTAAAAATCGCAAGAACTCCCGGCACAAGCAACCTGACTAACGGTGATGTTGCTTTTTGGGGACAGATACGGTGGCCCTCGAAAAGGCTTGCATTCCATCGTTCTTTAAGCTGAAATGCTTCAGAAATTGAGTCGAGTGCTACAAGCTGTACACCTTCCCAGCCGGTTCCCGGTCGCCCGCAAAGATTCCACCAACCTCTTCATCCGATTACCGGAGACGCACGTGAGTGAACATATTCTTCAAATTAACGACAGTGATTTCGACGAGCAAGTCCTGAAATCTACAATCCCAGTATTGGTCGATTTCTGGGCAGAATGGTGTGGGCCATGCAAGATGATTGCTCCTATTCTTGAAGACATAGCCATCGAATACGCTGGTAGGCTGGTCGTCGCCAAAGTGAACATCGACAATAATCCAGGCACGCCGCAACGTTATGGCGTGAGAGGAATACCAACACTGATCCTGTTTAAGGAGGGTGAAGTCCATGCCACAAAAGTCGGTGCACTGGCTAAATCACAGCTTGCTGCTTTCATAGACGCCAACTTGTAATCGGCTCTGCAACCGGCCTGGCGCTTTCCCGGTGTCAGGCCATACAATATAATCGCTCAAACGTCTGACCCTCCCAATTTTTCCTCGTCTTTAGCCGCTATTTGCGGACTCTCCCCGCTCGCCTCCCCGGCGAGTCGAAAGCTGGACTGTATTGGACCAACCCTAACCTCACCTCATCTGATTCACTATTCACCCATGAACCTGACTGACCTTAAGCGCAAGCCCGTTGCTGAATTGATTGAAATTGCCGAAAACTTCGAAATTGAAGGGGTTGCCCGAACTCGTAAGCAGGATCTGATTTTTTCCATTCTCAAAAAGCAATCGAAGGGGGGAGAAGATATCTACGGTGATGGCGTGCTGGAAATTCTCTCTGACGGTTATGGCTTTCTAAGATCGGCCGACAGTTCGTTCTTGGCTGGTCCTGATGATATCTACGTATCGCCGAGCCAGATTCGCCGTTTCAGTTTGCGTACAGGAGATACCATTTCCGGAAAGATTCGCCCTCCAAAGGAAGGTGAGCGGTATTTTGCCATGCTTAAAGTGGAGCAAATCAACTACGAGCCACCGGAAAACGCGAAGCACAAAATCCTATTCTCCAATTTGACTCCGCTGTTCCCGAAATCGCGCTTGCAGTTGGAGTTAGGGAATGGAACGACAGAGGACTTGACTGCCCGGATCATGGATTTGGTTGCGCCGATCGGAAAGGGTCAGCGTGGATTGATTGTCTCTCCGCCTAAGGCCGGTAAGACGATGATTCTTCAGAATATCGCCCATTCTATTGCAGAAAATTATCCTGAGTGCTATCTCATCGTCCTGCTGATCGACGAACGTCCCGAGGAAGTGACGGAAATGCAGCGTAGTGTGAAGGGGGAGGTGGTTTCAAGTACTTTCGATGAACCCCCGGCGCGGCATGTTCAAGTGGCGGAAATGATCATTGAAAAAGCCAAACGATTGGTCGAACACAAGCGTGATGTCGTGATCCTGCTCGACTCTATCACGC
>SXQV01000065.1 GCA_005792805.1 Methylococcaceae bacterium
GCTGGTGCGGGTATTCGTTCAGATGACGGGCAGGATTCGGCAAACCAACCTGATCTAGCAGCTCCATGGCCCGCCCTCGCAACGCCGCCCCCTTGAGACCGCGATGTAGCGCCAGAGTCTCGCCGATCTGCCGGCCTATGGTCAGCACCGGGTTTAGCGAGGTCCTGGGATCCTGGAAGACGATGCCGATCTTGCCGCCACGGATCGAACTCATAGCCCGTTCGGGCAGGGCAAACACATCGGTCTCGTTGAGGACAACGCGACCACTCTGCAGCTGCCCGTTCTGCGGCAGAAGACGCAGCACCGACAGCGCGGTGACGGATTTACCGGAACCAGACTCGCCAACCAGGGCGAAACTCTCGCCCTTGGCAATCTCGAATGACACACCCGCGACCGCCGGCACCCAGTCCTGACCTTGCCGAAACGCGACACGCAGATCTGTGACCGACAACGAGGGGGGTGGTTTTGAGCTTGATTCTGTCGTTGACACCATAGGCTTTATTCCGGGCACCGGGGATCGAATGCGTCGCGCACGGCGTCGGCGAACAGATTGGCCGGGAGGACCAGCGCAAACATGAACACGAATGCCGAGGCCAGCGACCACCACACCACCGGTTCCCGGGCCATTTCCAGGCGGGCACCGTTGATCATATTCCCCCAAGATTCCGTGCTGGGATCAACACCGATATTGACGTAGGACAGCACCGCCTCGGCCAGCACCAGCGAACTAAAATCCAGCGCCACCGAGATCAGCACCAGGTGAAACAGATTGGGCAGGATGTGGCGGAGCAAAATCATGCCCTGACTGACGCCAAGCACCCGCGCCGCTTGCACATATTCCAGCTCACGCAGCTTCAGGGTCTCGGCACGGAGCAGCCGACAGAGCCCCGTCCAGGATGTCATACCCAGGATCAGGCACAAGGCCAGCAGCCGAAAATCAGCCCGGGTCGCCAGACTGGCGAATTCCGCCTCATGCCTCGCCATGTGGGACTGCATTACCAGCATGGCAGCGGCAATCAGCAGCACACCGGGGACTGAATTGAGTGTGGTGTAGAGATACTGGATGACATCATCGACCCAGCCACGGTAATAGCCGGCCAGGATACCCAGCGTCAGCGCCAGAGGCAGCGTGGCGACAGTGGTTAGCGTCCCGATCAAGACCCCGGTACGGATACTCTTGAGACTCTGATAGAAAACATCTTCACCGACCTTACCCGTACCGAGGACATGATATTCATGGCTCAGCTCGCTCACCACGCCAGCAATCAGGCTAATCATCAGCAGCGTCAGCGCAATAGCGCGCCAAGGCAACTCGGTCTCGCCCCGCCAGGCCAATCGCACAAAACCGATCATATTGGACCGGCGGCGACTGGCAAGCACCAGAATCATCAGGCCCACCACCAGCGCCCAACCCGCAAACCCGATTAACAAGCCAGATACAGCCCGCCGACTCAGATCACCCGCATGATCGTGTTCTGGATTCGCGAGATGGCGGCCTCCAAATTCCAGCCTGGGGTAGCTCCAGACTTCCCGGCCATCGGGTTGACGGGTCATCTCACGGGCGTGAGCCACCACTGCCAGTGGCGCGGAATAGGTTCTCTCCTGTCCATCGCGAATGCCGCCCAATCCAAAGTCCAGCAGAGTGACCGGCTCGCCGATCGGGGCTGAGCTCGAATTGACGTGACCATTCGGGCTGACCGGAATCCGGATGGAATCCAGTACCGCAATCAGCAGATAGGCCAACAGGATCACCAGTGAAATCATGGCACTGCGGCTGCGCATCACAGCGCGCCAAGGGCGGCGCAAGTGCTCCTGGCGAACCGTATAAAACACCAGGACCACGAGACCCAGCAGCATCGAAAGAAACAGGATGTCGGTCGGCAACAGGACGGGCATGATTCAGTTCAGCTTCACGCGAGGATCGGCAAGCGTGTAGGAAATGTCGGTCAGCAGCAGCCCGACGATGTACAGTACCGAACCCAAAAACACCATTGAGCGGACAATGGCGAAATCCTGTTGATTGATTGCGTCGATGGTGTAACTGCCCAGTCCCGGAATGGCAAAGAACGATTCGGTGATCAGGCTGCCCGTGAACAACAGCGGCAACACCACAACCACGCCGGTGAGAATGGGGATCATGGCGTTTTTCAACACATGGGAAAACAACACTCGGGCCTCGGACAAACCCTTGGCACGCGCCGTGCGCACGTAATCTTTTTCAACTTCCTCCAGAAACAGTGTGCGGTACCAGCGCACCCCGGAACCCAGGCCGGCGACGGTACCAATCACCACCGGCAGAATCGTGAAACGCACGGCATTCCAGCCACCGTCATAGCCTGATATGGGCGTCAATTGCAGCAGCTTGCCAATCACGAACTGCCCCCCGATGATGTAAAACAGCGTGGAAATTGACATCAACGCCACGCATAAAGCGACGCCCCAGAATTCCAGATACGTCAGACGAAAAAAAACCAGCAGCAAGGCCAGGCCGATATGAACCGCCAACCCAACCAGAAGCGAGGGAATCGCAATGGCGAGAGAGGGCCACATCCGTTGGCCAATATCGGCGCCAATATCCCGTCCCGCATCGGATCGGCCAAAGCGGAACAGAAAGAGGCCTAAAGACTTTTGGTAAAAGATGGTCTGGGTAAGCCGATCAGCCCCCTCTCCCTTGGCATTCCAAAAGAGCGGCTGATCGTAGCCGCGCTCATGCCTCCATTTATCGATGGCCTCTGCTGTTACGTGCTTTTGCCCCAGTTGCATACGTGCCATGTCTTCGGGTGTGTTGACAACGAAAAACAGCACGAAGGTAAGCAAATTGATGCCGATCAACAAAGGCAGCGCATAGAGCAGCCGGCGAACAACGTAGTCGATCATAGGGCGGCCGCAGTTTGCCGGCGGCGATAAAACAGCCAGGCCGGGGTAATCAAGACGATCAATGCGACAACCACCAGCCCCAGCGGCCAGTAGATTGGCTGATTCCATTGCAGCCGCCGGGCAGCCCGAAGCGGTCCATCCATTCGAAGATATTTAAGTCCGTTGTTCGCCATCAGATTAGGTTTGAAATTCCTGTACCACTCGTGCCGCAAACTGAAGGTTTTCGGATGAACACCAAAGACCCAGGGCGCATCATGCCTAAGAATTTCCTGCATCTGCCGAATCAGTGCCAGCCGCTCAGAACCATCCGCCTGATTCCGCATCATTCTGAACAACCGGTCGAACTCCGGGTTCCGGTAGTTGGCAGCATTCTCCCCTCCTGTGCCAACCTTGGCATTCTCACCGAACAACAGGAAAAAGAAATTTTCGGGATCCGGGTAATCCGCATTCCAACCCCAACGGAACAGCTGGGCATTGCCGTTGGCCATTTTTTGCTGGAATTGGTTGTAATCCGTCGTTCGTAAGACGAGCTGTACGCCGAGCTTGACCAGTTGCTTGCGGTACCAGTTCAGCATGGGTTTATCGTCAACCCCTGAAGACGTGGTATCGAGAAACAGCACCAGCGGTTTTCCGGTCGCGCTGTCGACGCCCTCCGGGAAGCCCGCCTCAAGCATCAGCTTTTTCGCTTCGGCAATCTTCTTGCGGTGCGCTTCACCGTTCACCCAGTCGTAGACCTGACGGTTGATGCCGTTCGCCCCGGACTCGAATCCAAATAGGCCGGGCGGCAACACCCCCTGCGCCGCAACTCCTCGTCCGTTCATGAAGATCGCAATGAACTCCTCTTCATCAATCGCGATGCTGATGGCTCGACGCAACTTTGACTTGGCCTCAGTTAATCCACCCACTACCGGATCCATCATATTGAACCCGAGGTAGTGAATTGAAGCGCCAACGACGGTTTGCAGCTGAATGCCACGCGCCTTCATCTCCGGTGTCAGCTCGGCATTACCCACCCCGCTGAACTGGACAGCCTGATCGAAATTATCGGAAGCCAATCCAGAAGCATCGTAATAGCCCTGTAGAAACTTGCTCCAGTAGGGGATGGTCTCCTTTTCCAAGATGAATATCACCCGATCAATCAACGGCAAACGCTGGGCGGCATCGGCCAGCAGGCCTTCTGGCGCATCCATGGGCTCGCCCACCGTCGGGTAACGCTCTTCATGGAAGTGCGGATTGCGTTCAAGCACCATGCGGCGGTTAGGATTATTTTCTGCCAACTGGTAGGGACCAGAACCCACCGGATACCAGTCAAGACTGATATTTCGCTCGGCCAGTCCCGGCTGCGAGTAAAAAGCGTCAGCCTCCCAGGGCATCGGCGCGAAAAACGGCATGGCCAGCCAGAAGCGAAACTGTGGATATTTGCCATGAAGACGAATCCGGAAATGATGATCGTCCACCACCTCGACACCTTCGAGCGGATAGTCACGAAGATCGAACCAGCCGGCATTGGCCGCGCGTTGGTCAAAGTCTTGAGCCAGCCGGTCGCCCAGTGCTCGCAGGCCGACGATATATCCCCCCATCAACTCGGCAATCGGCGAGTGAATTTGCGGATGAACCAGTCGCTTGATCTGATACAAATAGTCAGTCGCGGTGACGGGGCGGGCGGCTGTCGTTTCAAAATCGGCCAAAGCATGAATGGAACCAAGCTCTTCGGACGGCAATGAATGATAGCGGTAGTGGCCCGTGGAATCCTGAACAAAGGCTGGGTGGGCTTGATAATGCAGGTCGGAACGAAGCCGGATGTCATAGACACTGAAGGCGATCAGCTCATCGGGGGCATTTTCGGACAGAGGTTGTCCCGCCGCATCCAGATAGCTCAACTCGGGCAATTTGAGGGCCGCGAGTGGCTCCAGTTGATATGGGCGCTTCAGGTAAGCGTACTGGAGAGGTGGCTCGTAAACCTGAGCAATGATTTCGTACTCGTTAGCACTATAGGCCCGAGCCGGATCGAGATGCTTAGGGCGCTCCTCGAAAGAGGTATACAGGGTATTGTCCCTGGCTTCGGCGGCGGGGTAGGGGTTGTTGGGCGGGCTTCCGCACCCCACCATACCCAGCAGCAAGACCATCCCGTAGAAGGCCTTTTTCCTGAACGGGATGCTCACCCTTGAGAGTAATAATGCCACCCCGGCACCCCCCGAAATAGAAACCGCCACGGCCCCGTGGCCCAAGGCATGATTATATCCAGATTCGCAAAAAACTCCGATCACGGCTCCAAACTTCAACCCATACCCAACTAATGTGACCCGCTGTGCTTCACGCTTCTTGTATAATCCTTTCTGGCTTTGTTGAAATTACGTTGATCACGTGTATCACAGAGCGGTGAACCTCCAATGAAACAACCTTTCCGGATCTAACTACATGTCAAAAAAAATTCTTGTTGCATTCTGCGGTCTCTTGCTGAGTAGCGGTCTTACCGCCGCCGAACTGAAGGTGGGCGTCGTGGATCTGCGCAAGCTGGTCGATCAGTCCTCACAGAGCCAAAAGTCTCAGGCTGAACTGAAGAAAGAATTTCAACCACGCGAGACGAAACTGGTCAATGAGCAGAAAGAGCTGAAAAAACTTGAGGAAAAACTTGAGAAGGACATCGCCACGATGAGCGATGCTGACAAGCGGAAGACCGAAAAGGATCTGATTGACCGGGGTCGCGAATTCAAGCGTGCCATGGATGAAATGCGCCAGGATTATCAGTTACGCGCCAATCAGGAAATGGCCAAGATTCAGAAAGTAGTCCAGGAAGCCATTCAAGGGGTGGCCAAAGAACAGAATTTTGACCTCATTCTGGTCGATGGCGTCGCCTTCGCCAAAGACGGCCTCAACATTACCGATCAAGTCGAAAAAAAGCTGGGCGGCACCGGCAAGAAGTAAGCTCTCTTCATTAGAGCACCTATCTACTTTCGCGAATCCACACAACCCATAGGCTATTTTTTTGGATATCCAAGAAATCAAGGAATATCTCCCTCACCGATACCCCTTCCTGCTTATCGACAGGGTGCTTGAGGTTGAGCCCGGCAAGCGGTTGCTCGCCCTCAAGAACGTCACCTACAACGAACCTTTCTTCACCGGCCACTTTCCTGCCGTTCCTATCATGCCGGGTGTACTGATCATTGAGGCCCTTGCACAGGCCACTGGCTTGCTGGCGGGGCGCTCGGTGGAGGGCTTGATGGGCAAGGGCCGAACGTATTACCTGGTAGGGCTCGACAAAGTCCGTTTCAAGCGTCCTGTGGTACCCGGTGACCAGCTGAAGCTGGAGGCTTGCTACCTTCGGCATAAACGGAACATCTGGGCATTCGAGTGTCGCGCCGAAGTGGACGGCGAGTTTGTGGCCAGCGCCGAGATCATGTGCGCTGCGGCGGAGTAGAACATTTGATCCACCCTTCCGCGATCATTGATCCGAGCGCCATCCTTGCAGAGGACGTTGGTGTTGGCCCGTTTTCCATCATTGGACCCGACGTTGAAATTGGTCCTGGAACTACCGTTGGCCCACACGTCGTCATCAGGGGACCTAGTCGTATAGGCAGGGAAAACCGCATCTTCCAGTTTGCCTCGATTGGTGAAGACCCTCAGGACAAGAAGTATCGGGGGGAAGTCACCCGGCTTGAGATGGGCGACCGAAACGTGATTCGCGAGTATTGCACGATCCATCGCGGCACAGTTCAAGACCGTTCGCTGACTCGGATAGGCAATGACAATTTGCTCATGGCCTCCACCCACGTCGCACATGACTGTGTAATCGGAAACGGGATCATCATGGCCAATGGTGCCTCTCTGGCCGGGCATGTCAGCGTTGACGACCACGCCATACTGGGAGGATTCTCTCTGGTACACCAGTTCTGCCGGATTGGACGCCATAGCTTTTCCGGCATGGGCAGCGTTATCAGCCGTGATATTCCCCCCTATGTCATGGTGGGAGGCAGCCCTACAAAACCCCGAGGCATCAACAATGTCGGCATGGAGCGCCGGGGCTATGACGCCGAGGCGGTTCTGCAAATCAAGCGAGCTTTCAAGGTCATCTACAAGTCGCGACTGAAGCTCGAAGAAGCGATCGAAAACCTGGCCATCATGGCCGAGCAATCACCGGAAATCCTGCCCCTGCTCGAATTCCTCCAGCAAAGTGGGCGCAGCATCATCCGCTGAATTCTTGCTGCTGCTTGACAGAAAACATGAGCCCCCCCCAAGAACAGCGTATTGCCGGATTTGATGAAGCGGGTCGGGGATGTCTTGCCGGTGCCGTGATCGCGGCGGCCGTGATCCTGTCGGCAGAAGGCCCGCAGATTGAGGGCCTGACCGACTCCAAGAAGCTCTCCCCCAAAAAACGCGAGTATCTAGCACACCTCATCGAGGAGCGGGCTGTGGCATGGTCGATCGGCCGGGCAGAGCCAAGAGAGATCGACCGCATCAACATCCTTCAAGCCTCTATGCTGGCGATGTATCGCGCATATAGCTCCTTAAGCCCCTCCCCCGATCTTGCGCTGATTGATGGAAACCATTGCCCGGACCTCCCGTGCACCAGGCGCGCCATCATCGGCGGCGATCTGACGGAGCCGGCCATTTCTGCGGCCTCCATCCTTGCCAAGGTATTCCGGGACCGTGAAATGACCATTGCCGAGGAACTTTTTCCCGGTTACGGTTTTGCCGTTCACAAAGGCTACCCCACGACACAGCATCGCACCGCACTGGCTACGCTTGGCCCCAGCCCCCTGCATCGCTTATCCTTTGGCCCGGTCCGCCAATATGCGGGACAACACGGTCAACAAGTGACCTTCCCCTGATGATCCGCATTCTTTCCGTCAACCTCGGCAAGGCAGAGCAAATCCACCATCAGAACCGGCTGATCGAAACCGGTATTTTCAAATCTCCGGTCGAAGGCCCGGTTCGGGTGACAAAGGAAGGGCTGGTTGGCGATATACAGGTTGACCGCAAGAACCATGGTGGCCCTGACAAGGCGGTCTATGTCTACTCCCTGGAAAACCATCATTATTGGGCCACAGTGAGAGGTGAACCTACCTATAACCACGGCCACTTCGGCGAAAACCTCACGGTGACCGGCATGGAGGATCAGACCGTCCACCTTGGTGATACCTTCTCGATCGGGGAAACCGTCATGCAGGTTACCCAACCACGGGTACCCTGCTTCAAACTGGGTCTCAAATTCAGCGACCCCGGGTTTGTCGGCGAATTTCTTACGTCGGGGCGCACCGGATTTTATCTTCGGGTCATCGAAGAGGGCATTATCTGCCGCAACGACGTCATTGCCCCACTAAGCAAACATGCTCGGGCCATCACCATCCAGGACGCTATGCAAGCGCTGATCAAACACCCGGATCAACGCGCTCGGATAGAGAAAGTACTGGCCGTGGATGCCCTTTCGTCGGCCTGGCGGGATGACCTCAGCCGCCGGATGAATTCCCATTAAAACGATAACCTGGAGCACCGAATGAACAAGTTGTTTTTCTTTCCACCCCCCATGGTCGCCTTGCTGCTCATTTGGGCGGCCTATGCCGCCAACCAGTCTTTTCCCGGCCTGGAAATCATTCCCGCCACAAACGGGGGATTCGTCTGGTTAGCTTCAGGCCTTGCCCTGGCGGCATCCGCCGCATGGCAGTTCAGGCAACTTCAAACCACCGTACTGCCTTTCGGCACACCCACGCAATTAGCCACACTGGGTGCCTATCTCTGGACACGAAACCCGATGTACCTGGGCTTGCTGACAACGCTCATCGGACTCGCTTTTTACATGGGTACCCTGCCTTTCTGGCTGGTGCCTCCAGCATTCTTCCTCATCATTAACCACGCGCATATTCCATACGAGGAAAACAAACTCACGAATGCCTTTGGCACGGATTACACCCGTTATTTGCAAAACGTACGGCGCTGGATCTGATCCAGCGGACACAAAAAAACGGGCGGCCCCAAGTTGGGGGCCGCCCGTTTTTTTAGGGGCCGAGATTAGTCGACAGCTTCGATGGAAATCGTACGGCGGGGTTTCACCGGCTTGGTCTCATATTCAGGTGTGGGCTCGTCCGCCATCGGACCGCTGGTGCGCGGACCCACCAACGAAACCCAGGCCGCCTTCAGCGGGTGCTGCATGGCGTCTTCCACGGCGGAAGCTTCAAAACCGCAGTGTGCCATGCAGTTTGCACACTTGGGATTTTTTGAATTGCCATATTTGTCCCAAGGCGTTTCTTCCATCAGCGCCTTGAAAGAAGGCGCATAACCCTCATCCACCAGCAGATAACAGGGTTTTTGCCAGCCGAACACGTTACGGGTCGGGTTGCCCCACGGCGTACAGTTGTAACCCTGGTTACCCGCAAGGAAATCCAGATAAAGGCTGGAGTGGTTCAACTGCCACTTGCGGCCACGGCCCAGCTTGAAGACATCCCGGAACAGCTGCTTGCTATCACGCATCTTGATGAAGATATCCTGCTGCGGCGCATGCTCATAACTGAAGCCTGGCGCAATCGTGGCACCTTCGACTCCGAGCTTTTTGCAATAATCGAGGAAATCTGCGATTTCCTGGGCATTCTCGCCTTGAAACAGGGTGCAATTGACGGTAACTCGAAAACCACGATCCATCGCCATCCTGATCGCATCAACCGCGCGGTCAAATACCCCCTGCTGACAGACCGAGGCATCGTGGCGCTCTTCGTTACCATCCAAATGAATGGAGAAGGTCAGGTATGGCGATGGCTTGTAGTCATCAATACGCTTCTTGAGCAACAGCGCGTTGGTACAGAGGTAAACATACTTGCCCCGCTGGATCATGCCCTCAACAACCTGCGGAAGTTCCTTGTGCAGCAGTGGTTCGCCGCCCGCAATCGAGACCACCGGCGCACCACACTCATCTACAGCCGCCAAACACTCTTCTACACTCAACCGTCGATTAAGGATCTCATCCGGATAATCAATCTTTCCGCAACCGGCACAGGCCAGATTGCAACGAAATAAAGGCTCAAGCATGAGCACCAGTGGGTATTTTTTCTTGCCAGACAGCTTTTGCGTGATGAGGTACTTTGCAATCGTGAACTGCTGCCGTAATGGAACGCCCATGTATCCTCCACAGGAAAATTTCGTTTATATCTAGGGAGCCCGCAGGCCTTAGCCCATGGGCAGGCTGGAACACAACCTAATGTCAAGTTACCGGTTCCAGCGATGAAGGGGTTCTACCCTTCACAATCGATGATTGTATCGGGCGCTTATCCTATAGTGCAGTTGCTTTTTTCTCAACTGGTTTTCGTCAAAAAACAACATTGCTTGACGAAAAACACAAAAAAGTTAAAATTTCACACCGTGTGCAAGGTGTACGCGTTTCGGCCTCGCATCAGAGATCGACCATGAAAGTTTGGCCAATCAACGACTTGAAGGAAAAAGCTTCCCTGCATGAGCTTAAGCATTCCGTTGCAACCCAGTAAAGTCATCGAATCCCTGAATGACGATACTTTTCAGGATCACCTTCTTCAAGGTGTTTCGCGCACATTTGCCCTGACGATACCGCAACTTCCCCCCGCACTGGCAAAGCCTGTGGCCAATGCGTACCTCTTGTGCCGCATTGTTGACACCATCGAAGATGAAGTCGCCCTGAATTCGGCCCAGAAACGACGCTTCTGCCATCAGTTTGCCGATGTAGTGCGCGCAAAGCAGCCACCCGCACCACTGAAAGACGAGCTGGGTCCACTGCTGTCGTCTGGCACCCTGCCCGCAGAGCACGAATTGATCAGCGTGGTGCCCCGGGTCGTTGGCATAACACATCAATTTGATGCCGAGCAACAGGAAGCCTTGGCGCGGTGCGTCGAAATCATGGCGCAAGGCATGGCAGAGTTCCAGGATCGTGACCTTAGTGCAGGCCTCGCAACGCTGAAAGAAATGAACAGCTACTGCTATTACGTGGCAGGCGTGGTGGGTGAAATGCTGACCCAGCTGTTTTGCCACTATTCAGCTGCCATGGCCTCCCGCCGCGAAGAAATGATGCGACTGGCCGTCTCCTTCGGACAGGGCTTACAGATGACGAATATCCTCAAAGACCTGTGGGATGACCATAAGCGCGGGGTCTGCTGGCTCCCGCAAGATGTGTTTGATCGCACCGGAGGGTTTTCCTTGGCCGAACTCAAACCCGGCCATAATGACCCCCGCTTTCGCGCAGGCTTCCTTGAACTCATAGGTATTGCCCACGGTCACCTGAAAAACGCGCTCCGCTACACGCTGCTCATACCGCCAAATGAAACAGGTACTCGCGAATTCTGCCTGTGGGCGTTGGGCATGGCGGTTCTTACGCTGCGGAAAATCGCAAAGAATCCCGACTTCAGCGCGTCAGATCAAGTGAAGATCACCCGGCGCACCGTCAAAACCACGATTGCCACCTGCCGAATTCTGCGCTCCAGCGACATGGGCTTAAAGACCGCGTTTGCGCTCGCCGGAAGAGGTTTACCCCTCGCTGAGCAGCCCAGCTAGACCACATTCCTAATTTACAACTGAGAAGCCAACCAATCAGGGGACATCTCAAACCATGTTCAAAGATCATAACGACCCGTCAGAAAATCCGGCTTACGCAAAGCCGTTTTTTAGCCGACAGACTGAAGAGCCTGTCGAGAAGGCCATCCATCGCGCCCGGAACTTCTTGCTCAAGCAGCAGCATGAGGCGGGTTATTGGGTTTTTGAACTGGAAGCGGATTGCACAATCCCGGCCGAATACATCCGGATGATGCATTTCATGGACGAGATTGATCCGGCGCTGCAAGCCAAGATCGCCGTTTATTTACGTGCCCACCAACGCGCAGACGGGAGTTACTCCCTCTTCACCGGCGGGCCCGGCGACGTCAGTTGCACCGTCAAAGCGTACTATGCGCTCAAGTTGGCTGGAGATGACATCAACGCCGCACACATGATCCTGGCCCGCGACTGGGTGCTCAGCCAGGGCGGTGCCGCGCAGGCCAATGTGTTCACTCGCATCATGCTAGCCATGTTTGAGCAGGTGCCTTGGCGGGCCGTGCCGTTTATCCCCGTCGAAATCATGCTATTGCCCGCATGGTTCCCCTTCCATCTGGACAAAGTGGCCTATTGGTCACGCACGGTGATGGTGCCGTTATTCATACTTTGCAGCTATAAGGTTACCGCCCGCAATCCACAGAAAACCGGGGTACGCGAACTTTTTACCGTCGACCCGGAAAAAGAGCGCAACTACTTTGCTCACGTCAAAACTCCACTAGGCAAACTGGTACTAGGCTTGGAGCGTGTCGCTTTCACGCTGGAGCCCTATCTCCCGAAAAAACTTCGCGCCAAAGCCACAGAACAGGCGCGCGACTGGTTCATCGAGCGCCTTAACGGTGTGGATGGATTGGGGGCCATCTTCCCCGCCATGGTCAATGCTTATGAGGCCCTGGACTGGCTGGGTTACCCCCCTGAGCACGAATATCGCCGCATCGCCAGGGAATCCATCGAACGACTCCTGGTCGTCAAGGACGATCATGCCTACTGCCAGCCTTGTGTTTCGCCCATCTGGGATACCGGCCTGACCAGCCTGGCATTACAGGAAGTCAACAGATATGAAAAAGATCAGCAAACCGAAGCGGCCCTGACTGCCGGGCTTCGCTGGCTGGCCAGCAAACAGCTGACTGATCACCCGGGTGACTGGCGCATCAGGCGCCCAGATGTTGAGGGCGGTGGTTGGGCTTTTCAGTTCGAGAACACCCATTATCCGGACGTCGATGATTCGGCTGTCGTCGCCCACACCCTGTTACAGGCCAATAGCGAAGAGTTTAACGAACATGTCCGCCGTGCCGGCAACTGGATTGCCGGGATGCAATCCCATGGCGGAGGCTGGGGTGCTTTCGATGCCGACAACACCTACCATTATCTGAACCACATTCCCTTCGCCGATCACGGCGCACTGCTGGATCCCCCCACGTCGGATGTCAGTGGTCGCTGCCTGATGTTTCTGGCGCAACTGGCTGAACAGCGAGCAGACCTCGGACCGGTGCTGGAGGATGCGCTGGTCTACCTCCGGAAAGAACAGGAGACCGATGGCTCCTGGTTTGGCCGCTGGGGTACCAACTACCTCTACGGCACCTGGTCGGTACTGGTGGGTTTCGAAACGGCTCGCGTCCCGAAAAATGACCCCGCCATACGGCGAGCAGTTGCCTGGCTCAAGAGCGTGCAATGCAGCGATGGTGGCTGGGGTGAGGACAATTTCACCTACCATGATCCAAGCGCCGATAAACGGGGACGATTCCATACCAGCATGGCTTTCCATACCGCGCTGGCCCTGCTGGCCCTTATATCTGCCGGCGAAGTCGACTCCCCCGAAGTAGCTGCCGGCATTGATTATTTGCTCCGTCACCAGGGCCCCGAAGGCCATTGGAACGACAAATACTTCAACGCGCCAGGCTTCCCCAAGGTGTTCTACCTCAAATACCACGGCTACGATAAATTCTTCCCGCTGTGGGCTCTGGCCCGTTTCCGTAACGAGCGACATCACTGAGCTGTGCCATCAATCGGCATAGTCGTCGCCCTGCCGGCCGAAGCTCGAAGTGTCGTCCGGCAGCACCTGGGATTCGAAAGCCTGCATGAATTACCGGAAGGTCACTGGCTGACGGTTTCTGGCGCGGGACCCGCTGCCGCCGAGAAAGCCGCCATCCGGCTTATCGAACGCGAAGTGAAAGCACTCATCAGTTGGGGCTGTGCGGCCGCCATCACACCGGAACTAACTCCCGGCCACCTGATTCTCGCAGCACATATTCACGGCGAGGACGGCCAGCTCCACTCCACCGACCCAGCCTGGCGTCAACGCCTTGCCGCGAATCTACCCCCCCAACTGCAATCGCATTCCGGGGGCATCCAAGAAAGCCGTCGGGTCATCGTCACCCGATCTGAAAAGATAGCCCTGCAAAAGAAAACCGGGGCGGTCGCGGCCGACATGGAAAGTGCCGCCATTGCCCGCAAGGCCAGCGCTCACAGCTTGCCTTTTCTGGTGGTTCGCACCATTGCCGATTCTGCCACCATGGATTTCCCGGCGGCGGTCACCCGCGCACTCAATCCTCGGGGTGACGTGCGGATGCTGGAACTCCTCGGCCACATTGCCCGCCGCCCCAGCGAAATCCCCGACCTGATCAGATTGGGCCAGGCATTTGGCGCGGCCGTGCGAACACTGCATCAAGTCCGCAAGCACGCAGGATCTGACTTCAGCTTTACTGCCCCGTAGTTTCATCAATGAATAAAAACGCGGATCGCCGCCTGTATCGGTTCATGCACGGATGGGAGGCCAATTTCATCAGGCATCCCTGGCTTGTTATCTTGCTGTTCATCGTGAGCTGCGGTTTGACGCTGCGTTACACAATGGACCATCTCAAGGTCAACACCAATACGGCAAACATGATCTCCCTGGAGCTGCCGTTCCAAAAAAACCGCATCGCGCTTGAGCAGGCATTTCCCCAGGATATTGGAACCGCCATTCTTCTGGTGGAAGGCAAAACGCCAGAAACCACCGCCGCTGCCGTCAAAAAAATCGTAGCTCTGATTCAACAGGACGCGACCCATTTCAGTGGCATACATGTACCCGACGACAGCGAATTCTTTGCCCGCAACGGACTGCTCTATCTCAGCCTGGAAGATCTGGAAAAACTCACGAATCAACTCGCCAATGCCCAGCCCTTCATTGGGCGCCTGACCGAAGACAACAGCCTTCGCGGACTTTTCGGCATTGTGGGACAAGCGCTGGAAGAGACCGGCAAGAACGACCTGACGCTGGAGCTTGACCCACTTTTAAACAGGATTCGCGCTGCCGTCGCCGCCACAACGGCCAACCAGCCCTACCAGGTATCTTGGCGCCAGCTCATGACGCCGGATGCCAGTAGCGGCTTGGGGATCACCAAACGGCTGATTCTCGTCAAACCTGTACTGCACTACGAAGAGGTGATGCCTGCGGAACAATCGATCCAGGCCATTAACCGCATTCTGGCTTCCACACTGCAAGGCGAACTTGCCGATGTCAGGGTGCGGAAAACCGGCGAAGTCATACTGGAACACGAAGAGATGGAAACCATCAGCGCCGGTGTCTCGGTCGCCAGCGCGGCTTCACTGGTTCTGGTCTGCCTGACGTTGTGGATTGCTTACCGTTCCGTGAAGCTCATGTTCGCGACCTTCGTCTCATTGACGATGGGTCTGGTTTTGTCGCTAGGTTTTGCCACCGTTGCCATTGGCCAGCTCAACCTGATTTCCATTGGTTTCGCCGTGCTCTTTATCGGTATGGGCGATGCGTATTCCTCGCATTTCTGCCTGCGTTACCGCGAGCTGATTCTCGAAGGCCATAGCCAACGCAAAGCGTTACAGGACACCCTGACGTCCACCGGGCCCGCCTTGATACTGAGCGCCATTACGGCCGCCATCGGATTATTCGCCTTCATCCCAACCAGCTATTCGGGCGTAGCGGAGCTCGGCATCATTGCCGGCGCCAGCATGTTCATCGCCTTGATGACGACCTTCACGGTGCTGCCCGCCCTGATGAAGATCATGCCGATCCACCCGCCGAAAAAGCAGCGTAACCCGGTCACTGCATCGTCCAACCGTTCAAACTGGCCATTGCATTATGCAAAGCCAGTCCGAATTGCTACGGGCATACTGGCCGTGATTGCGGCTGTTTTGATGTTCGGCGTCCAGGTCGATTTCAACCCCATCAACCTGCGTGATCCCAATACGGAATCGGTGCAGACCTTCAAATCTCTGCTGCAATCCGAAGACACCTCGCCCATGACGCTGGCCTCTCTGGCGCGCAGCGAAACAGACGCGGCGGTGCTGGAGGAAAAATTCAAACAGCTTCCCGCAGTCGACAGGGTGGTGAGCCTGAAAGATCTCATTCCCGAAGATCAGGACGAAAAACTGGCCATCATCTCCGACCTGTCGGTCATGATGGGAACGCAACTCAGCCAGTTTCCGGCTCCCGACAAAAGTGGCGCGACTCGTCAGAGCCTCGACACACTCCAGCAGTCCGTTCGTCACCGCTTAGCTGAGGAAAGTAACCATCCGGTACTGGTGGCTCTCGATGAGTCGCTGACAGCCCTCGAAACACGGTTGGCGGCGGTCGACGCAGGGACGCAGCAAACCTTGCTTGACCAGTTACAGGACAGCCTGCTCAAGCCCCTACCCGCCGTCATCAACGATCTGGGCAAAAGCCTTTCTGCCCAACCCGTTACCCGGGACAATCTCCCGCAAGATCTGACAGATCGCTGGGTCAGCCAAAACGGGCTGTACCGGCTTCAGATCTATCCCAAAAAAGACCTCAATGAACTGGAAAATTTGCGGGAATTCATCATCGAAGCCCAGCACGTCGATCCCGACGTGACCGATCTGCCGGTGACCTATCTGGAATCCATGAACGAAGTCATCAAGGCATTCATTCAGGCTTTCAGTATCGCCCTGCTGGCTACGACACTGATCCTGTTGCTGGTATTGCGCAACATCAAAGATACCCTGCTCGTGCTGCTCCCCCTGATGCTGGCTTCCCTCTTTACGGCGGCAGCGACCGTGCTGCTCAAGGTTCCCTTCAACTTTGCCAACATCATCGCGCTCCCTCTGTTGTTCGGCCTAGGTGTGGACAGCGGAATTCACATGGCGCACAGGCTCCACGAAATTGAAAAGAACGGCGGCAATCTTCTCGACACCAGCGAAGCCAAAGGCGTCTTCTATGGCGCGCTGACCACGGTATTCAGCTTTGCCAGCCTCGCCCTGACCCGTCATGCGGGCACGGCCAGCATGGGGCTTCTGCTGTCCATCGGCCTGATGCTGACCTTGCTATGTGCCCTGGTTGTGCTCCCGGCCTTCAGCAAAGTCAAGCCCGGCCAAATCACTGATCGTGTAAAATCCGCCGTCTGATCAGCCACTTCTGACCCCACCAATAGCAGATCGCCATGTCGACTTACATCGCCGATTTACTCAAGGACCGCACCGGCCAAAACTTTGCCCTGCATGAAGAGCATCTGAACACGCAGATGGTGCGGGTACTCAAGGCGATCGGTTACGACCGCGTCTACACGAAGGGCAAGGGTCCCTATCTCTACGATAACCAGGGCAATGAGTATCTCGATCTTCTCAGTGGCTTCGGGGTATACGCCCTCGGGCGTAATCACCCGACGGTTGTACAGGCGCTGCAAGATGTCCTGACCGGGGAATTGCCGGATATGGTGCAGATGGATGTGTCGCTGCTGAGTGGCCTGCTCGCCGAAGCCATTCTCAAGCGCTGTCCGGACAAGCTGACCAAGATGTTTTTCTGCAACTCCGGAACAGAAGCGGTCGAGGCGGCAATCAAGTTTGCGCGCTACACCACCCAGCGCGACCAGGTCGTTTATTGCGACCATGGCTACCATGGCTTGACCATGGGGGCACTCTCGCTCAATGGCGAAAATGTCTTCCGTGAAGGATTTGGGCCTTTACTGCCCGGCTGCGTCTCGGTTCCCTTCAATGACCTGACCGCGCTGGAAGAGGCCTTGCGCAACAAGCAGGTGGCCGCCTTCATCGTAGAACCGATCCAGGGCAAAGGCGTCAATCTGCCTTCGGACGACTACCTCCCTGAAGCCGCAAAGCTTTGTGCCAGATACGGCACTCTCTTCGTAGCCGACGAGATTCAAACCGGCATCGGCCGCACGGGAAAATTCTGGGCCATCGAGCACTGGGGGGTCGAACCGGACATGATCTGCATGGCCAAGGCCTTATCTGGTGGATTTATCCCGGTAGGCGGCGTCGCCATGACTACCCAGGTGATGGAGGCGGTGTTCAACCGGATGGACCGCGCCGTCGTTCATGGCTCCACTTTCTCCAAGAACAACATGGCCATGGCGGCAGGTCTTGCCGCGCTCAAAGTGATCGATGAAGAAAAACTCGTTGAGCACGCAGGCCGCATGGGCGATGAACTCATGGCAGGTATGCAAGCACTGGTCGATAAATACGAGTTATTCCAGGCCGTGCGCGGCAAGGGACTGATGATCGCCATGGAGTTCGGCTCCCCCAGAAGCCTCTCCCTGAAAGCCGCCTGGACCATGCTGGAAGCCGCCAACAAGGGTTTGTTCAGCCAGATGATCACTATCCCGCTATTCAAGAATCACCGAATCCTCAGCCAGGTGGCCGGCCATGGCATGAACGTCGTCAAGTTTCTCCCCCCGCTGGTCATCAATGACAAAGACCGGGACTGGATACTCGGCGCACTGGACGAGGTGATTGCCGACTGCCACAAGGTACCTGGCGCCATTTGGGATCTGGGTAAGACGCTCACCGGCCACGCACTGAAATCCAAGGCGGGTTAAGCCTGACTGTTCATCAAATCCCGGGGACAACACCCAATATGAAACGCCCATTGCACATGGTCCTGCATTCGACCGCCGTCGCCGTCCTGACAACAGGCCTGATGGTGGTCCCCGTTCAATCAGCATTCGGCCATGCCGTGGTGACAGAATCTTCACTGTCCAAAGAGCCGGTCAAGGCCAGTCACGCCACCAAAGTGGTGCTGTTCTTCAACTCCAATGTCGAACTGTCACTGTCGAAAGTGTTCTGGGTTAGCGAAGGCGACGTCTACCATCCGGCTGACATTGCGCGGGGCAAAAAGCCTGGAGAGCTGCACATCAAGCTACCCCCGCTGGAGTCCGGCGACTACGCCATCAAATACAAGGTGTTCGCAGCAGATGGTCACCTGACGGAAAGCACCATTCGCTTCCATGTGGCGCCCTGAAAATTCGCCTTCACCGACATTGATCACGGAGAAAATCTGAATGTACATGCAGGGACTGGCCAATTTCATCGATGACTTTCTAGGTGGGCTGATTCTCATCTGTTATGCGTTGGTGGTGGGGAGCGTTCTCTGGCGTGCGGTCATCCTCCGTAGGCGCGCCGACCACCCGGTAGCCGATCAGGCCATCCTTCGTTCAACCATAGGGATTTTACGTTCTGGCAGCATCGCGCTGGCCGCCCTGCAGGGAACCAAGCTGGTCATCAAGGGCATGGTGCTCTGGGGCGTATTGGGTGAGTTACCCATGGCGGACTACATCGGCACCGTTCAATTTCAGGCTGGCCTTGCTCGTTTCGTTCTGGCCCTGGGCATCGCCTGGCTGAGTGGCCGGCTGTTGCTGGAACCGGAAAATCGGTCACTGTGGATTTGGCTTGGCGCACTCTGCCTGCCCATGGTCGTTGCCGGTGCATGGCTGGTTCACGCCGTTGGCCGCTTCGAACACCGCGAACCCCTGATGCTGCTAACCATCCTTCACCAGTTCGCTGCGGCCGTCTGGTTTGGCGGCGTGGCTCAGCTGGTCGCACTCTGGCGCCTGGGCAATACGGAGGAATCTGCACGCAAGTTCTGGCCATTTGCGGTTGTCCGCTTTGGTATCCTCGGCATCGGCTCGGTGGCACTCCTGTTGCTGACCGGCCTACCTCTTGCCATCACCTACGTGGACAGCTGGTCCGGCCTGTTTGGCACCGGTTATGGCAGCCTGCTCATTACCAAGGTGCTGTTGCTGGTCATCGCCCTGGGCTTTGCCTTCATGAACCATCTGGCAGGCCGCCGCTGGCGCATTTCCGGTGAAAGTGGCGATATCAAACGTAAAGTCCCCTATTTTATCGAGGCGGAAGCATTCATCCTGGTGGGGATTCTGTTTGTCGCCGCGACCCTGTCATCGCAGCCTCCCTCCGAGGATATTGCCGGCAATCCTGAACTGACCGCCACCATTCCCGAGGTGGTCGAAATGTTCACACCCCGCATTCCAAGAATCACCTCGCCCAGCCACGAAGATCTCATCGCAGGGGAAGCGGGCCGTGTCGCTGTAGTTAAAAAAATCCCGTCAGTGGCCGCCAAGGAATGGTCGGACTACAACCATAATATTTCCGGCATGTTCCTGACCGTCATGGGGATTATTGCCATGCTCTCCTACGTTCAGTCTCCGGGATTTCGCTGGGCCAACTACTGGCCGCTGGGCTTTGTGGGACTCAGCATTTTCCTGTTCTTCCGCAGCGACGCGGAGACCTGGCCACTGGGACCCATCGGCTTCTGGGAAAGTACCTTCAAAAATGGCGAAGTATTCCAGCATCGCATCGCCACCACCCTGGCCATGGTATTGGGCATCCTGGAAGTAAGGGCACGCACCGGCATCAGCTCACAGCGGATGAAATATATGTTCCCCATCCTCTGTGCCTTCGGCGGCATTCTGCTGCTGACTCATGCCCATGCCGAATTTGAGTTAAAGACGGAGTATCTGATTCAGTCGACCCACGTCACGATGGGCCTGCTGGCCGTTATGATGGCCGCCGGCCGCTGGCTTGAACTCCGCCTGGAGCCGGTAGATGGCACCCTCCAGAACACCGCCTTCCTGAGTACTGGCCGCATCGCCGGTCTCCTGGCGATCCTCTCGATGTTCCTGATCGGCAACATCATGATGTACTACCTCGAACCCCTCGTGTGAAGACGGTCGAGGCCCGGGACACTACTCCGGCCAGCGGCGGAACCAGCGCCTACGTCCGCTGGTTCAGGGGATCGGCACCCTATATCAACGCCCACCGGGGCAAAACCTTTGTCATCTATTTTGGCGGTGAAGCCATTGCCGATTCGCGCTTCCCCACCCTCCTGCATGATTTCGCCCTGCTGAACAGCCTTGGCATTCGCCTCGTACTGGTGCATGGCATCCGCCCACAAATTGACGGTCGCTTGCGCCGCCGCAACAAGGCGGCTCGCTACCATGCCGGTCTGCGGGTCACCGACACCGAGGCGCTGGAATGCGTCAAGGAAGCCGCCGGTACCGTCCGGGTCGAAATCGAAGCGCTGCTCTCCATGGGACTGGCCAATTCCCCCATGGCCGGTGCCCGCATCCGGGTCGCCTCAGGCAACTTCGTTGCGGCACGGCCGGTCGGTGTTCGTGATGGAGTCGATTTTCAGCACACCGGCGAAGTCCGCCGCATCGATGAATCCGGCATACGCGCCGCGCTGGATCGGGGCGACGTGGTACTGCTCTCTGCCGTCGGCTATTCCCCGACCGGCGAGATTTTCAACCTTCGCTCGGAAGAAGTCGCCACGGCGGCAGCCATTGCCCTCAAGGCCGACAAATTGCTGTTATTGGGCGAGGAAGACTGTTTGTCCGGCCAGAATGGCCGGTTGATGCGCCAACTGACCACGGAAGAGGCGCGAGCAAGACTAAACGAACCTGATGGATTTAATCCCGGCGTCAGCCCGGACATCGAGGCCGCCATTCATGCCTGTAGTCAGGGGGTCGGACGCGCCCACACGCTCAACTGGCAAAGAGACGGCGCTTTGCTGCTAGAGCTTTTCACCCGCGACGGGATCGGCACGCTGATCAGCCAGACACCCTTCGAAAACATGCGGCCAGCGCAAGTGGGCGATGTACCGGGCATCCTTGATCTGATCGTGCCACTGGAGCAGCAGGGCGTATTGATAGCCCGCTCACGTGAACGGCTGGAGGGTGAAATTACGGACTACACGGTGATTGAAAGAGATGGCACCGTAATCGGCTGCGCGGCGCTACACGATTTTCCCGATGCCTGCATGGGCGAACTCGCCTGTTTGGTGCTGCACCCCGATTACCGGGGCGCTCAACGCGGAGAACGGCTACTGACGCACATCGAGCAGCGGGCCATGAGCCGCTCGATGTCGCGACTGTTCGTACTCACCACCCAGACCGCCCACTGGTTCAGGGAGCGCGGCTTCGAACCGGCCGGCATCGAAGCGCTCCCCATCACCCGCCGGGAGGCTTACAACACCCAACGCAACTCAAAAGTACTCATCAAAAAGCTGTGAGCCGCCAAACCGTCAAGGTTTTGTCTTCTCCTGATGCTGTAAGCACACGTAGGTCGCCACGTTACTCTTCATCATGAGCGATGCCGGATACTTGCCTTCGATGACAAACTCCCGAATCTCCTCGCTCATCACCCGCTTGCTTTCTTCCCTGGCAATGCACTCGCAGACCGAAATGACCTCCGCAAGAAGAACCCCCGTCCCTTTCATCGCCGTCTTCTCATTTTCGATACACATCTCGGTGAACTTTTTTTCAAACTCCCGGTGATTCTCTTCACTCACGGGCGCATCCGGCCACGCCGCACCCGGCCCGCCAAGGCCGAAGGCCATAAGAACGGCGGACATCAGAAAAGGGGAAAGGATTCTTTTATTGTTGTTCATGATCTGTCCCGAAGTGATGGTGGAAGGCCATTGTAATCCATGCCGCCCCCACGAAATCAATGTCTCACGTCCAGCCGGTTCATCCGACCCGAATCGTCAGTCATTCCTACCCAAACTGCCGCTCTCGACCGGCACGGGGCCGAAGCCACGATCCATCAGCCCGGCTGAAGAGAGGCGCAAGGTGCCTTGAGTGATTGAAGTCGATTGACGGAATTGAAATCACCTACTAACTTGATGGTTTTCCATGCGCGAGACATTCCAGACGACATGACTCAACTACCCATTCTCCGGGGCCAGCCATCAGACAAGGTGGCGTGCGAGGATTGCAACCTCGCCCGAATCTGTCTCCCCAGAAACCTTGAAGACAGTGATATCAAGGATCTTGCACACGTCGTTCGACGGAACCGGGGCCTCAGGAAAGGCGAAAACCTCTATCGGGCCGGAGAGCGCTTTACCGGTCTTTATGCCCTAAAATCCGGCTCGGCCAAGCTGGTCCATACTGATCGTCTGGGGCGGAATACCCTCATCTCGGTCGTCCTTCCCGGGGAACTCTTTGGATTCGACGGCCTGACGGCCAGCGAGCATCGCTGCACCCTGGTGGCGCTGGAGACCAGCCGCTATTGTGAACTCGCTTCCCACGATCTCGAACCACTGGCCAGAAAAATTCCTGCGGTGCAGCAGGTGCTTCTTGAAAGAAGCTGTGAACAGATGGATCAGGCAGTCGAACAGCTGGCCGCCAACTCACGTCCCGCCGAAGAACGCCTGGCGGGTTTTCTGCTGGATCTGGCCTGCCGCTACCGGCGCCGGGGCTTCCCTTCCGAGTCGTTCCATCTCCGCCTGACCCGTCAGGAAGTGGGCAACCATCTTGGGCTGGCGCTGGAAACCGTCAGCCGGATTCTCTCTCGCCTCCAATCCGTAAACATCATCAATGTTCAGGGAAAAAGGATCCAGATTCTCGATCGTCAGAGCCTTGAGGTGGCGGCGGGCCAATCGGTGGACTCGTCCGGGTTCAGTGCTCCAGCGGTTGATCCGGGGCAATCAGGCCATAAAAAGCCCGGCGTTCCTTCAGTCAGGAAGCCAGGCGCTTGAAGAGAAGAAAGCTCCCCCTGAAGGGGTTAACCCCTTCAGGGGGAGCTATTTACGGGATTATGCAGAGCGTCTCCCGCTGGCAATCTGCCGGTCTTCTGGCTATTTCAGGCTACGCCACCGCGTGAAAGCCCCCTTCATGGCCAGATCCGCCCGCTTTTCTTCCTTGGTCGGAGCAACGCAGGCGACCCCTTTTGCAACCCCCCAATCGAGCAGGTTACGACCCGCATCAGGGTCATCTGCGTACACCATGTTGTGATCAGACGACCAATCGCCAACCAAACTCTTCATGTCGAGGGTGACATGCAGCTCCGTCGAAGTAAACACTCCCTCGTAATGCGCCTGATCACCCATTCCGGTGAGATCCAGCTCTAATTCCCCTTCGACATCCTGAATGCCGGAGCCGAACACGGCCCCGCAGAGCTGGCGGCTACCGCCATAACAGATCTCGCCATACAGAATAACGTGGCCATTTGCTACTGGATCAAAAGACAACCGCGCAGTGTGCGTTAGCGAAGAATTAGCCGAGATAAGAGCCAAGCAGACCTCGCGCCCCTGAGAAGCCTCCGTCAGCGCGCCATAACCCAGCAGTGCTGCCAGCGACGTGGACAGAATCAGTTTGTTTGTTCATCACATTATCTCCTTGAAAGTTCGACATCCGAATTTTGACCCTTTGCAAGTGTCCGGGGGGGAAAGTGAGCCCCCCGGAAAGGACAGGTCCACGGCGTTTCCGACGCCGCTGGACGCCATCAAGGGGCGTGTTTATAAGCCGAATTACTGGCATCCTCACTGATCGCCTTGGCGGCGGTCTCATACTTGTCATGCTCGGAGCCCTTGACCATGAACAGCGTCACGATGACCGCGAGCACCACACCGCCGATGTAAACCCAGAACATATCTTTTTCTTCAGTCATCAGGTCATCCTCCAGAATCAGGTTGTTTGCGTCGCCCCCCGCCGAGGCGGAAGGTGAGGCAAGTCTAGAGAAGGAGGCCAACCTTTACTTTGACCTGGATCAAGAAACGGAACGATTTATCCCGGTGAATGGAAAAGCGTGGGGGCTAGGGCGGAGTCAGGATGAGTTCGTTGGCCGCATCATCCAGGGTGACCCTGAAATGCCGGAGAAAACTCATCCCTAAAAGCTGCTGTCCATTGAGCTTTTCATCTGGCATGAACGCCACTTCGACATCGGCGGCTTCGGCCTCGCCCAGGCGGACCCGGCTCAAGGTGCCCATCTCGACGGGCTCGGTACCGCTTGCGGTCTGACTGATCCCGGGGCGAAGACGGTTGGGGGTGAACCCCAGCTCATTCTTCATGGAGGAGGGCAACACCAGCAGGGAGGCGCCGGTGTCGATCAGCAGGGTCAGGGTTTTCACCGCCCCTTCAGGCCCGGTCAAGCGGGCATCGACCTCATGATGGGAGTCCTTGCGGCGGGTGGTAATCGGGCTGATGGCGGAGGCCGGACGCGGCCTCGTAGCGCCATGGACCCCCAGAATCCGTATCGATTCAATGACACCGGGTTGTGCCAGCGTCATCGTGTAGTTGTAGCCCTCCAGCCAGCGGCGGACCTGCCGGAGGGTGTCACCCGCCGCTGGATTCACCATCGTAGGCTCCAGCCGTTCGAGACCCTCGACCCTGAAACCCGACTGCCGGGACAAGGCCAGCAACGCTTCCTGAAGGGTGGTTGAGTCCTCAAGCGCCTTCAGGGAAGGACTGCCAAGGCCCCACATCGGCAGGGCCAGCAGCAGAAAACGGGCCCACCCGCCGGAGCCGCGAGGACTCACACCAATTGCCGCGCTTCGTCGAAGGCCCGCCGGAAATCGAGATACAAGGGAGTTTCGCTGGTGAGGAGAGAGGTCAGCAGCGCATTCTGAAGCTTGTACTTGATATCTCCCACCGCGAGCGCCCCGATACCCACAGCCCCTGGGGCGTTGACCGCGTGCAGCAGAGGCTCGCCATCATGGCTGCGTTTGATGCCCTCGATGCCCAGGGGGGGAACCGCATTCACATCTCCCGCCACTTTCAACTGGGTCGCATCAGAGAGCACACTGGCATTAAGCACCTGTATCCCGGCTTTGGCCGTACAAAAAATGATGTCGGCCTGCGACAGCAGCCGCGCCTTGTCGGCATCCGAACTGGCGTAGGTGCCGACCAGCGCTGAACCGCAACGGGCGTTGTATTCCTGTGCCTTTTCCAGCGCCACATCGATATTGAAAGGATCGACAATCGTCACGTCGGCCCCCGCCAGCGAGGCAATGACGCCGGTCGCAATACCGACCGGGCCGGTTCCGCCAAAAACCACGGCCTGGGCACCTTTCAGCTCGTCACCATGGCGGGTTTTGAGTTGCTTTTCGACACAGGCGACCAGGGCAGCGGCGGTGGTGAATGCACCGCTGGGGTCGGCCAGCACCGACACTTCAAAAGGCGGCACCATCGCTTTTTGCGCGGTATCCAGCATGCTCAAGGCAACGCCAATATCCCTGCCGCCGATGAAGATGCCGGTCCGTTTGACCCCCGATGGCCCGCGCGAAAAAATGGCATCCTGAACCAGCCCTTTGACCTGCTCCAGCTGCACATTGTCATAGGGGAAAATCTGCTGGAAACCCGCATCCACCGCCATATTGATATCGAAAGGACTGACATGCGGCATCGGGTCCAGCATGTGCAGCACACTACGTTTTTCGGATTTTTCCATGACACAGCCTCATTGTGGGTGCGGGGACGATTCGATAGGGGAGTATCTGGATACTACCAGCCGACGCAATGGCTGGCCCGGCCATCTCTTGACTCGATCGCGGCTGGCTCAGGGGTTTTTGGCAAACTCCCGGGCCAGCTCAAAGGCATCATCGAAGCTCAGGTAAACCGGCTTGCCGGTTTCGCGCATCCGCTTCAGCAGGGCGCTCTGAGTTTTGTATTTCACATTGCCAATCGCCAGCGCGCCGACACCCACCGCCCCGCTCTGGGAACCGGCGATGGGATGACCCCGATGATGCGCATCCAGACCCGCGATACCTGAAGGTGGAACGGCATTCACATCAGCTGCGACTTTCAACTGTGGCGCGGCGGCCACCAGCTCGGCACTCAGTACCTGAATGCCCGCCGCTGCCGTGGCGAAAACGATATCGGCGTCTTTAATCAACTCTGCCTTGTTGGCATCGGCATCTCCCTCGATCTGGGTCTGGCCATCACCGAATTCAGAATTACACAGCGTGGCGATGGTCTGAGCCTTCTCCAGCTGGCGACCGATGATTTTCACCACCGCACCCGCCTTGGCGGCCAGCGTGGCGGCGATCTGGCCTACCGGACCCGTGCCCCCCAAGGCCAGGACTTTCTTGCCCTTCAGGTCCATGTGAAATCTGGTTTCCAACTCCTGCTCCACCACCGCGACCATGGCCGCTGCCGTCGTGAATGCG
Organism: Methylococcaceae bacterium; assembly: GCA_005792805.1. Taxonomy (GTDB): domain Bacteria; phylum Pseudomonadota; class Gammaproteobacteria; order Methylococcales; family Methylococcaceae; genus UBA6136. The sequence continues at coordinate 26,582 of SXQV01000065.1, forward strand.
CCACTGGGATCGGCAAATACCGAGACTTCAAACGGAGGCACCATGGCTCTGCTGGCACTTCTAACCATATCCACCGCCATTTTGGCATCACGGCCACCTATAAATAGGCCGGTACGTTTCAACCCCCCGGGACTACGCGAAAAAATCGCATCCTGCACCAGTGCCTGAATCTCAGCGGATTCGACATGGAGGTAAGGGATGGCCGAGGTCCATCCCGCATCCAGCGCCATATTGACGTCGAAAGGGCTGAGATTTTTTTCCGGCGTAAACATATGCAGGATGTAAGGTTTTTCCATGGGGATGTTCTCTCTGAATGTAGGGATCTGCGAAAGGCTGGGATACGGGCCCCCACCAGCACGGGGAGTAGCCACTTCCTGAAAGCGCGCGAGAATAGCATATTTGATACCACGATTACCCGCCGCCAATCTTGATTGGCGGTGCCTTGTCCGACCGGACGGGTGCCACAAAAACCACCAGCGAGGAGCCGATTCGGACAGGATTATTTCCTGCCTGTCAATTGTCACCTTGCACAAAACCCGTATAATCGCCCGCTGTTTTTGGCCTGTTAACTCCTTACAACCGGCGAGGTATTTAACCATCGTGAGCAACAGCTACTTCTTCACTTCCGAATCCGTTTCGGAAGGGCATCCCGACAAAGTTTCCGACCAGATCTCCGACGCCATCCTGGATGCCATCCTGGCACAGGACAAACACTCGCGTGTCGCAGCGGAAACCTTATGCAATACCGGCCTGGTCGTTCTGGCGGGAGAAATCACCACCAGCGCCAACGTCGATTACATCAAAGTGGCGCGGGATGTGCTGCAGCAGATTGGTTACGACAACACCGAATACGGCATCGACTACAAGGGTTGTGCCGTACTGGTGGCTTACGACAAACAGTCGCCTGACATCGCTCAGGGCGTGAATAAAGCCTATGACGATGATCTCGGCCAAGGTGCCGGTGACCAGGGACTGATGTTCGGCTATGCCTGCGACGAAACCCCGACGCTGATGCCGCTGCCGATTTATTTGTCGCATCGCCTGGTGGAACGTCAGGCTCGCCTGCGTCATGACGGCCAGCTGACCTGGCTGCGTCCGGACGCCAAGAGCCAGGTGACGGTCCGTTACGTCAACGGCAAGGCAGACGCCATTGATACCGTGGTGCTGTCCACTCAGCATGCGCCCGATGTCTCCGACAAGACCCTGCATGAAGCCGTCATCGAAGACATCATCAAGCCGATTCTGCCGAAAGAACTAATCAAGGGCGATATCAACTACCTGGTCAATCCGACCGGACGCTTCGTCGTCGGCGGCCCGCAGGGCGACTGCGGCCTCACCGGGCGCAAGAGCATTGTCGAC
>SXQV01000066.1 GCA_005792805.1 Methylococcaceae bacterium
GATCTGATCTGGCAAGATCCGATACCGGCTGGCAACACGGATTACGATGTGGCCGCCGTTAAGGCTAAAATCGCCGCCAGCGGCCTTTCTATCAGTTGCCGGGTAGCCACCGCCTGGGACAGCGCCCGCACTTTCCGGTGCTCCGACAAACGCGGCGGTGCCAATGGAGCCCGCATCCGCCTTGTGCCACAGAGGTTTTGGCAAGGCAACGAGCCGGCGCGTCTGGGCAACGTACTGGCTGTCTACGAGCAGATTGCGGCCGGCAGTGGCGTCAGTGTCGCCGATCTGATCGTGCTTGGTGGTAACCTCGGCATCGAACAGGCAGCCGAGGCCGCCGGGGTTACGGTGACGGTACCCTTTGCACCGGGCCGTGGTGATGCCAGCCAGGAACTTACCGACGCTGACACCTTCGATGTACTGGAACCGCTCGCCGATGGCTTCCGTAACTGGCTGAAGAAAGACTACGTGGCCACACCAGAGGAACTACTGCTCGACCGCGCCCATCTGTTGGGCCTGACAGCCTGCGAAATGACCGCATTGGTCGGCGGCATGCGCGTGCTCGGGACCAACCACGGCGGTACCCAGAATGGTGTGCTGACCGACCGAGCCGGTGCGCTGAGTAACGACTTTTTTGTCAATTTGACCGACATGGCCTACACATGGACACAGGCGGGCACGAATCTTTACGAGATCCGCGACCGCAAAACCGGCGCACTGAGGTGGACTGCCACTCGGGTCGACCTGGTGTTCGGTTCGAACTCAATTCTGCGAGCCTACGCCGAGGTCTACGCACAGGACGACAACCGGGAGAAGTTCGTGCACGACTTCATCGCCGCCTGGACGAAGGTGATGACTGCCGACCGTTTCGATCTGTCCTGACCGTGGACGGGCCTCGCCCACCTGCATGGGCGCAGTGCCTCCGATATTTCCAACCCTTACCGCAACACACCAGATGAAAGCCATGAACGTCGCACAATACACCCTGACCCGTCTTTCCCAGCTCGGGATCGACAAGATTTTCGGCGTCCCCGGAGACTATGCCTTCTCCATCGATGATGCCGTCGAGCAGGTTCCCGGGCTGGAGTGGGTAGCCTCCGCCAACGAACTCAACGCCGCCTACGCCGCCGACGGCTATGCCCGCATTCGCGGTGCGGCGATCCTCACCACGACTTACGGAGTCGGCGAACTCTCCGCAATCAACGGCGTGATGGGAAGCAAGGCACACCGGCTTCCTGTATTCCATCTTACGGGAATGCCGAGCGAACGAATCCAGAGGCAGGGGCTGTTGACTCATCACAATTTAGGGGATGTGGATTACGCACGTTTCCAGGTGCTCTCCGGAGCCGCTGCCTGCGTCTCCGCCGTTCTCACACCCGACAACTGCATCGACGAGCTGGAGCGGGTGATCCGCGAGGCCCTGCGTCAGAGCAAACCAGCCTACATCGTAATCTCCGAAGTCAACGGCTACCTGCCCGTGATCGGCACGCCTGTCACCGGCAAGCCGCTGTCCGCAATCAAGCGCCAGCTGAGTGTTCCGCAGGAACTCGACGCCGCTGTGGCATCCATCCTCTCGAAGCTCAGTGCCGCCAAGAATCCTGTCGCCATGGTCACCGCCCTGACCACGCGCTACGGACTGAAGGGTATCGCCCAGGACTTCATCACGAAAGCAAACATCCCGACGGCACTCGCCCCGAACGACAAGGGCACCGTCGATGAATCGCTTCCTCAATATATCGGTCTCTACGCAGGAGACTGGTCCTCCTCGACCTGCATCCGCGACACCGTGGAGGCCGCTGACGTGGTGCTCGACATCGGAGGGTTCATTGCGACCGAGCTGAACACGGGAATGTGGACGGAGCATCTCGATCCCGAAAAATTAATCTCCATCAACGACAACTGGGTACGGATCGGAACCAGGGTCTTCGTCAATACCGCGATCGACGATGTGCTGACCGCGCTGATCGCCAAGGTCGTACCGCGCACTCAGGAGATTGCCTCCACCACGGATTTGATGCCTCTCGTCGGCAACGGCAGTGACGCTCTTTCCTCACCCGCCTTCTATCCCCGCCTTCAGCGCCGTCTCAATTCGGGAGATACTCTGGTGATCGAGACAGGTACCTGCATGATTCACCTCAACAAGATGCGGCTACCTGGCGGAGTCGGCGCGGAGGGTCAGGGTCTCTGGGGTTCGATCGGCTGGGCTACGCCAGCCGCCTTTGGCATTGCCATGGCCAAGACATCCGGGCGCACATGGCTGGTCACCGGCGACGGTTCCCACCAGCTCACGCTCAACGAACTCGCAGCCATGGGTCGCTACGGAGTGAAACCCGTTATTTTCGTCCTCAACAACGGACTCTACGGCGTCGAAGATGTGCTCAGCGAGCGCGGTCACGGCTACGACGACCTTGCCGACGTGAAATACCATCTGCTCCCCGAGGCGTTCGGTTGCAAGGGTTGGCTCTCCGCCAGGGTGGGGACCGTGACCGAGCTCGAAGAGATCCTTGCAAAAATCGAAAGCCATGATGGTGCCGCCTACATTGAAGTCATGATTCCCAACGAGGAGAGCCAACCTCTTCCTGATGAGGTCATCGACAGTGGCTACAAGCTCCGTACCCCCGCAGTGGGCTGAAGAATTCCTGAAAATGGAAATCAGAGATGGATACCCGTAGATGCCTCAAGTGAATGCTGACCGGCAAATGCCTGAGTCTCTCTACGGGAGCGTTTTTCACAGCCAGCCCCAGTGGCGGAAACTCGCCGCTTGGCCCCGGTAAATCCCTCGTTCGTCCAGCAGATTCCAGACAGTGGCGTTTTCGATTTCAAACCGCCGCCCGTGCCGGTCGATGCGTATTCCGCTGTAATGGTCAGAATAACCCTGTTCCGTCACGGCCTTGAGCAAGGCCGAGCGGGCCTCCTGATTGGGCTCCTCAGCGGATAGACGCGACGGACAGGTGGTCATTTCCAGCCAGCTCATCGCGAAAAGGCTGAGGGCGGTTTGATTGGCGTAATTGAAGACCGGATCAATCTGGGTGTCATGTGAAAGCAGGGCCAGCGGGGCCATGAACAGATAGCGCGCAGCTGCTTCATCGCTCATGCGCGGGTTGACCAGATCGCGCCCCGTCCAGTGCCGGTAGCTGCGAAGGATCAGCCCAATATGTCCGGCCATGAATTGATTGTCTTCAGCGGGGATGGGCGTGGCGGTCATGGGTGATCGGCATGATTTCTGACGGGGGAGAGAGGGCGATTATAGCGGCCTGCTGCACACTCTTCGTATACTTGCCGAATCTTGTATCACTAAACTGAGTTTACCGGGGGTGGCATGGGCAAGTACGGCGGGACCGTCATTCACCGCTGTCATGACGAGGATGGCCCTATTGAAGTAGTGGAATCCCACGGAGTCCGCTCCCTCCATTTCGGATCTCCTGCACGGCAGAGCGCCATGGCGCTGGCAGACCCCGACCATATCGAGCTTGCTTACCTCCGCGCCATGCTGGCCGGCCTGGTGTTTGTTCCGGCACCGGCCCGGATTCTGATTCTGGGACTCGGGGGCGGTTCGCTACCCCGATTTCTGTCACACCATTACCCTGATGCGCTGATTGAGGTCATTGAATCCCGTTCCGCCATGGTCGCCGTGGCGCGGGAGTATTTCGGCCTGCCTGATCGGCCCGGTCTGAACATCCAGATCGCCGATGGCGGCGAGTATCTCCAGCGACAGGTGACCGCAGGCAACTGCCGATATGACCTGATCCTGGTGGATGTCTTTGACGAGCAGGGGCTGGCTCCCATGGTCTTGCAGCACGACTTTTTTGCGGCACTGGTCAGCCTCATCAATTTTGGCGGCGTGGTGTGCGTCAACCTCTGGAGCGGGCATGCGGAATCTTTCCGTGCCGTGATGAGGTTACTGAAGCTGTACTTTCCCACGGGTGCTTACTCTTTGCCCGTGATGGGGCGCGGCAATGTCGTGGGTCTTGGTCTGGAGTCCGCACTGGGCAGCCCCCGCCTGAAGGCGTGTAACTGCCGGGCGCAAAAGCTTGAGCAGCAACTGGGGATAGAGTTCACCCGGCTGGTGCAGCGTCTGGCACCCCCCCTGTCACGGTAGCATCAATCTTTTCGGATACCGGTTGAAGACGTGTTGCGCTGTAAAAACCGGTCGAGCTGATTGGCAAAAGCTTGCCGGTCCGTCTGGCTCAGCGCGGCAGGCCCACCCGTAGCCACGCCACTAGCCCTCAGTGTCTCCATGAAATCTCGCATATTGAGTCGCGCGCGGATATTTTCCGGCGTATAGAATTCTCCGCGCGGATTGAGCGCATGCCCGCCTTGCAGGATGACCTCGGCCGCCAGCGGAATGTCCGCCGTGATGATCAAATCGCCCGGCGCCAGTTGTTGCAGAATTTCATTGTCCGCCACATCGAACCCGCGAGGCACTCGCCGCGCCGTAATCCATCGGGAAGGCGGGGTAGCTACGGGCTGATTGGCCACCAGAATGAGGGGAACCTTTACTCGCTCTGCCGCCTTGAAAAGAATGTCCTTGATGACATTCGGGCAGGCGTCCGCATCGACCCAAATTTGCATGTATGCGGCTGTTTGATGAAGGCCCGCTTCAATTCGCCGCCAGGGCGCTGAAGGGGAGCGTCAGCGTGTCCACCATCACCGAGACCGGCAGACCCATCATGATCAATGGACTCATGGCCCGTGTGGAGGTCTGGTAGAGGGTATCCTTTCCCGCGTTGGGATAAGACAATGCGAGGCAGGCGTTGGCCGGCCGGGGATCGTCCGAGAATACCCAATCGAGCGCAGCAACATCCATTCGGGTCAATGAGTAAATCCTTGGACAGGATGCCGTGTTAGCCGACTTGGGCTTACCCTGTTTTTCGATCAGCAGGGTGGTGCATCCGGGTTCTGTCGCGGCCAGCGATAGCGCAAGGACTATCCGGTGCAAGCCTTTCATTCTTCGGTGGCTGTGGCTGTGGAAGCGGCTCCCGAGGCTGGGTTCTGACACAAGGCCAGAAAGGCCGCCTCATCCAAAACAGGAATGCCCAATGCCAGAGCTTTGTCCAGTTTGGACCCCGGTTCCGCGCCGGCAACGATATAGCTGGTTTTCGCCGAAACACTGCCTGCGGCTTTTCCGCCCAACGAGTGCACCAACGACCTGGCGTCCTCCCGTGAGAGTGAATCCAGAGCCCCCGTGATCACGAACGTCTGCCCGATGAAGGGAAGTGCAGCCTCATGAGTCCGCTCAGGCATCGGATCCCAATGGATACCGGCGTCGGTCAGGCCCTGAAGAACCTCCAGGTTATGGGGTTGGCGAAAGAAGGTGAAAACATGCCGGGCTACGGTGGGGCCGATATCCGGCGCGGTCTGCAGAGTCATTTCATCCGCCGCTTTCAAGGTGTCGAGGTCGCGAAACTGTTCTGCAAGTGTACGCGCAGTGACTTCCCCCACTTCGCGGATACCCAGGGCGAACAGGAACCGGGGCAGCGTGGTGTAGCGGCTGGCGTTGAGGGCATGGATCAGATTCCCGGCTGATTTTTCAGCCAGGCGATCGAGCCTGGAGAGTACCTCGATATTCAATCGATACAGGTCGGCCACTGTGTTGATCAGTTGCTTTTCGAGTAACTGGTCGACAAGTTTGTCACCCAAGCCATCGATATTCATGGCTTTGCGCGAGGCGAAATGCTTAACCGCCTCCTTGTGCTGCGCCGGACAATAAAGACCACCACTGCAACGGGCGATGGTTTCGCCCTCAATGGTTTCCACCTCCGATCCACAAGCCGGACAATGCGTCGGCATGATAAACATGGCCGCCTCGTCTGGCCTAAGTTCCGGGAGGCTTTTGACCACCTCGGGAATAACGTCGCCCGCCCGCCGGACGATGACCATGTCCCCGATGCGGATGTCCTTGCGGTGTACCTCATCGGTGTTGTGCAGGGTCGCATTGGTGACTGTGACTCCCCCCACGGAGACCGGCTCCAGCCGGGCAACCGGTGTCAGCGCTCCAGTACGGCCAACCTGCACGTCGATAGCAACGACACGGGTGGTGGCCTCTTCTGCCGGAAACTTGTGGGCAATAGCCCAGCGTGGCGCACGAGCGGCAAAGCCGAGAGTCTCCCGATCCCGGAGGTTTTCCAGTTTGTAGACCACGCCGTCAATTTCGTAGGGAAGTGTCTGACGGCGTGACTGCAAGTCATTGTAGTAAGCGAAACACTCGTCAATGCCTTGCACAACATGCAGTTCGGGATTGGTCGGGATACCCCAGATCTTGAATCGGGCCATGACCTCGCTGTGAGTTTCAGGCAGCTGGTCAGCCGGATAAAGACCGTAGCCGTAGCAATAAAAATCGAGCGGGCGGTTGGCCGTAACCTGGGGATCAAGCTGTCTCAAGCTTCCCGCTGCCGCATTGCGTGGGTTGGCAAAGGTTTTTTCGCCAGCTCCGAGCGCCCGCTCGTTGAGTTCGCGGAAGCCCTGCTTGGGCATGAACACTTCGCCCCGGATCTCGAATTGTTCCGGCCAGTCCTTGCCGTTTAAGCGCCCTGGAATGGCGCGAAGGGTGCGAGTGTTAGCGGTAATGTTTTCACCGGTCTGCCCGTCGCCCCGGGTTGCCGCTCGCACCAAGACACCCTGTTCATAGGTCAGGCTGACTGCAAGCCCGTCCAGCTTGGGTTCAACGACAAAAGTGAGATTTTCACGCCCAAGACGCTGACTGATGCGGCGATTAAAGTCGGTCAAGTCTTCTGCACTGAACGCATTATCCAGAGACAGCATCGGCACGGGGTGCTGCACTTCGGAAAAGGCCGCAGCAGGGGCAGCACCGACCCTTTGCGTGGGGGAGCCGGTGATTTTCAGGTCAGGGTGCTCACGTTCCAGTGCAAGCAGCTCCTGCATCAGACGGTCATATTCGGCGTCGGCGATTAGCGGATCATCCAGCTGGTGATAGCGTCGGTTGTGAAACCCGATGTCCTTGCGAAGCTGGGCCGCACGCTGCCGGACAGGCGCCGATGCTCCCACGGTCAGCTTTCAACAGGCTGTTTCAGCAGATTCCGCATGTGCGCGATTTTGCTGGCGCTGAGTGGCTGGCGGGTTTCATCCCACTGAATGCCATGCAACCGTTGAGCGAGCTCTCGACTGGTATTGACGAGGTCATCGTAGATTCCCAGCGGGTCTGAAACCCTTGCGGTCTGGAAAAACAGCACGATACCGGGGCATTCGAAACCGTCCATCTCATCAATCGGGAAGGTGCCCGGTTCAACCAGGCTCGCGACGCTGAACAGGGTTTGCGTCAAGTCGCGGTCATAGCGATGGAAGATGCCCATATCGCCAAACAGCAAATCGACATCCAGCAGGGCTTGTTTCAGGTCAGGGCCGTGGAAGAAGCGTCCGGCACCCGCAACCACACTGACCTGAATCAGGAAAGGGGCACCGCCCGCGCCATCGCTGGAAAGTTCGCCCGTGGCGGCATGGGCTGCCGCAGAGGAGCCTTCGCGGGTTTCCGGAATGATCTCAAGGTCGAATTCATCGGCCTCTTCCTGCGTATTGAAATCGAGGCCCGACAGTTGCGGCTCCTTGCGCGTGTCCGTCCATGGCGTGAGTACCCGAACCCCATCCTCAAAGTCGTTTGAAGGTTCCTCGTAATCCTGATCCTCTTCATCATCGGCAGCTAGTTCTCCTCGCCTGCCGCGTCCGGGGAGAGTGTTCTGGATGGGTTGCCTGAACCGTCCCCAGACATAGATTCCCGCCAGTACGATGACTGTTGCAATGATCAGAAGCAGACGAACGGTATCTCTATCCATCTTGAATTCTCAGGTTTCAGGCAATGACCATCTCGACGGCTGCGTCGATGTCCACTGCCACGATACGGGAAACACCAGGTTCCTTCATGGTTACGCCCGCCAGATGCTGGGCGATCTCCATGGTGGCTTTATTATGTGAAATGAACAGAAATTGTACCCTTTCGGACATTTCCTTGACCAATTGGCTGAATCGCCCGACATTAGCGTCGTCCAGGGGGGCGTCCACCTCGTCAAGAAGACAGAAGGGGGCTGGGTTGAGTTCGAAAATGGCGAACACGAGAGCCGCCGCCGTCAGCGCTTTTTCGCCGCCGGACAGCAGGTGGATGGAGCTGTTACGCTTCCCGGGAGGGCGCGCCATGATCGTCACCCCGGTTTCAAGCAGGTCGCGGTCAGTCATGTCCAGGCTGGCCTGGCCACCGCCAAAAAGCTTCGGAAACATCCGCTGCAGCCCGGCATTGATGAGGTCAAAAGTGTCTCTGAAACGGGTTCGGCATTCCTTGTCGATTTTCTCAATGGCCTCGCGCAAGCTCGCCAGCGACTCGCTCAAATCCTGGTTTTGCTGGTCGAGAAAAGCCATGCGTTCTTCCTGAACCAGATACTCCTCCATGGCGGTCAGATTGACGGCACCGAGTCGGGCGATCTCCTCGCCCAATTCACCCACCCGCTGATGCCATACCTTCTCATCAGCTTCTTCGGGCAGGCTTTCCATCACGCGATCCGGGTCAGCGCCCAGTTCTTCGAACTGTTCCTGGATGGTCTGGCGGCGAACCTCATTACCGGAAAGCTCCAGCCGAATCTTTTCCAGATGATCCTTGATACCCGTCAATTCCCGCTCGTTGCGCAGCTTCGACTCACTGCTCTGACGAATGCCACCCTCCAGCCCGGTAGCGCGATGGCGTAAATCGGCCAATGTTTTTTCTGCCCGAGACCGCTGTTCTGTCAGCTCGTCCAGTTCGTCCTGAGTTTCCCCGGTGGGCTGACCGGCTTCCATAACGCGGGTGCGCAACGCCTCCAGCCGTTGCGATGCCTGGTCAAACTGACTCTGGGCGCGTTCCAGATGACGGCGGGTCAGCTGTTCGTTGGAACGCAGGGCCTCGGATCGGCTTTTGAGTGTATTGACCTGTTCCCGGGCATTGCGCAGGACGGCATCGGCCTCGGTTAGGCGACTCTCAAGGCTGGAGCGGCTGCGGGCATGGTCGGCAGCCTGCAATTCCAGCTCGGCCAGACGCTCCTCGGCCTCCACTCGCAATAAGCGAGACGCCTCGATCTCTTCGTTCTGTTCAGTCTGATGTACGCCGAGGTCGGCCAGCTCGGAGGCAATCTGGCAGAGCCGTTTCGATGCCTGTTCGCAGCGGACCTGAGTCGCACTGAGCTCTGACTTGGCCCGGCCATGCTCGACCCCAAGCCGGCGCTCTTCGGTTTGCAGGCGCTCGCGCTCCTGCTCCGCCTCGCGGGCACCAGTTTCGGTGATGTGCAGTTGCTCCTCCAACGTTGCAATCCGGTTGCGTAGCTGTTCGAGCTCCGTTTTCAGGGCCTTCAGCTCACGCTCGCGCTTGATTACGCCGCCCTGGCCGCCATCAAGTTTGTGCATGACCAGCCAGCCGGGACCGAGGCGGGTGCCATCCGGAGTGATGACGGACTCGTGTTCCGCCAGTTGCGTGCTGAGTGCGTGAGCGGCATTGAGATTGTCTGCACAATAGACCGAACCCAGCAAAGAATTCAGATTCCAGGGCGAATTTACACGCTCCAGCAATCGGGGGCCGGGAGCATTGGTTGAGGCAGGGGATGGGCGGGTCTCGAACAGGGCTAGCGACTCCCCCGACAACGTCGCAAGGTGAGGTACAAAACTTTCTGTTTGCGGGATGCAGAGAGCCTGAAGCTGTGGACCGAGCACGGTTTCCACGGCGGATTCCCAGCCGGGATGGACATCGAGATGTTCGGCCAGACGAGGAGTCTGGTCGAGCTGATGCTCAGCCAGCCAGCGCTGTAAACCCGCCCGATCCTTACCCATGGCGTGTTCCTGTAGCGTCTCCAGCGAGCTGATTTTACCGTTCATCGCATGCTGCTCTGCCCGGCGCGCATTCAGCTCATGCTGTAGCGTTTTCAGTTGCTCGCGACCCTCCTGGATGCGGGCTTGAAGTGTTTGCAGAACCTCCTGCAACGCCGACCTCCCGGCGTCCAGTTCGGCAACAGCCAGTTCCAGCTCTGCCAGCCCTTCAGCATTCAGGGTGGCCTCGACTTCCTGGCGTTCTGTTTCCAGCTTTTCGCGGCGGGTATCCAGTTGCCGTGCCTGCTGCTCTAGCTGACCGATCCGGGCGTGTTGAATGTCCCGCTGGCTGCGATAGCGGCCAATGTCATTGCTCAGTTGCTCGAACTGTTGCCTCGCCATTTTCAGTGCCTGGTCCGCCTCTTCCCGTAGCGTGGCCGTTTCAAGCGCTGCCTCGCGGGCTTCCTCCAGATGAATTTCCAGTTCAGCCAGCTCCTCTAGCAGCGTCGCCAGCTGGGTCTGATCATTTTCCAGATCAATTTCCGCTTGCTGCTTTTCACCCAATAGCCGGGCTTCCTCCTGGATCAGGCCCTCATGTGTTTCCTTCGCATGCCGGATAGTCTGCGTCAGACGGCTGATTTCCGCGCCGAGCTCATAGAAACGGCCTTGCCCTTCATTCAGGGATTTTTGCAAAACCTCCTGCTGCTCGCGGAAGGTCGCCAGTGTCTCGCTGAGGGCATGATCCTCCCCGGCCAGTGCCCGGAAGCGGGTTTCGTAGTCGGCCAGCTGGCCCTGATGGGTCTGGAACTGCTCGTCGTATTTGCGCCATCGCAGACCCAGCAGCTGTTCCCGATAACCGCGCTCCTCATCCTTAAGAGCCGTGTATTTTTCGGCTTTTTTCGCCTGCCGCTTCAGGCTTTCCAACTGCTTGCCGACTTCCTCGCGCAGATCCATCAGCCGGTCCAGGTTCTCCTGGGTATGCCCCATACGCAGCTCGGTTTCATGCCGCCGTTCCTTGTATTTCGAAATACCCGCCGCTTCCTCGATCAGTTCCCGCAGTTCGGCCGGCTTGGCCTCGATCAGCCGCGAGATGGTGCCTTGCTCAATGATGGCGTAGCTGCGTGAACCGAGACCGGTACCCAGAAAAAGATCGGTGATATCCTTGCGTCGGCAGCGGGTGCCGTTGAGGATATAGGTCGATTGCCCGTCACGGGTTACCTGCCGCTTGATGGAAATTTCGGGATATTTGGCAAACTCGCCGGGTGCTTTCCCTTCGCCGTTGTCGAAAACCAGCTCAACCGACGCCAGCCCCACCGGTTTGCGGCTGCTGGAGCCATTGAAAATGACATCCGCCATGCTCTCGCCCCGCAAATGCTTGGCGGAGCTTTCCCCCATAACCCAGCGAACCGCGTCAAGGATGTTGGATTTGCCGCAGCCATTGGGGCCGACGATACCAATCAGAGTGCCCGGCGTCGGGATGGTGGTGGGATCGACAAACGACTTGAAGCCCGCAAGTTTGATTCGGTCGAGGCGCACGGAATGATTGGCGGGGAGGAACGGAAAGAGGGCTGGAACTGGTTGGGGCGGGAACTGGCCGGTATTATAGCCGACTAAACGCCGCTTCCGGGCTTTGGCTCCCCCTCCTGGCAGCAGTAAACCCTTATCCGGCCTCTTTATTTGAATCATTAGCCACCATCCATGACCACCCAGCCCAGTAAAACTCTCGAAACTTTCGATAATCCGCAACATGATCGCGATTTCACCATCCGCATCGACATGCCGGAATTCACCTGCCTGTGCCCCAAGACCGGCCAGCCGGATTTCGCCACCTTGCATCTGGAATATGTGCCCGACGAAAAGTGCGTGGAGTTGAAGTCGCTCAAGCTATACGTTTGGTCTTATCGCGACGAAGGCGCTTTTCACGAAGCCATCACCAACCGCATACTGGACGATCTGGTCGCCGCTACCCAGCCGCGATTCATGCGCCTGACCGCCCGCTTCAATGTGCGCGGTGGCGTTTATACCGCCGTGGTCACCGAACACCGCAAACCCGGCTGGCAAGCGCCCGCTGTCGTTCAACTCCCCTAATCACCCCACTGGACTCTCTTATGAGCACACCTGCCTGCCCCGCGTGCGGAATGGAAAATACTTATTCCGATGGCGAAAACCACGTTTGTCCGGATTGCTTTCACGAATGGCCTTTGACCGGTTCGGCTAATGCCGATGGAGAAGGTGAGGCCGTGGTGAGAGATTCCAACGGCACACCGCTGGCCGACGGTGACTCCGTCCTGCTCATCAAGGATCTGAAAGTGAAAGGCTCTTCGACCACCCTCAAAAAAGGTGCCAAGGCCAAGAACATTCGCCTTCGCGACGGCGATCATGAAGTCGACTGCAAGATTGACGGTGTGAGCTACATGCTCAAAGCGTGTTTTTTGAAGAAAGCCTGACCCCATTCAGCATCTAACTCAGCCGGGTGAGGTCAGCCCCTCGCCTACCCGAGTCTCAATCACCCACTGGATAGCCCTGCAATTTGCTCGACCCTTTCCAACCCAGAAATTGAGACTGGGGGCACGATTAGTCAGGATGAAGACAATCGGCCCATTGTCTCCCCCGAGAAAGCGGGTCTGCTCCATGACCTGAAGTGTATTGGCATTAAAGTATCGCGATCATTCCATGATCCTGATTTCGTCGCCTTCAGGCTCGCTTCACATTAAAATCACGCCCCACGCCTGAGTCTGATATCAAGTTACAGGGAGCCTGGTATTCACATTTGCTATTCTTGCGTGCGAAAATATGCCGCATGAACATAAATGCCCTCCGTCTTGCCGCCTTACGCCGGGAAATCGGCCACTTCCCTACCCTCGCGGCGTTTGCCCGCCGCTACCAGCTGGATGCCACTTATCTCTCCCAATTACTCAACGGTCACCGTAACCTGGGGGAGAAAGCCGCACGCAACCTGGAAGCAAAGCTAGGCTGGGCACTACACTCAATGGATCGGGCGGATCTTGATTCGACACCCGACCAAGACCTCTATGACCGCCCTCCCGCCGGACTTCGCCGGGTACCCCGCATCAGTTTCGTACAGGCGGGACTGTGGACTGAAGCAGTTGACCCTTACGCCCAGGGGGCAGGAGATGATTACCTGCTGACACAAACGGATTTAAGCGCCCACGCATTTGCCCTAACAGTGCGCGGAGAATCCATGGAGCCGGAGTTCAAGGAAGGCGACACCATCATTATCGATCCCGATGTGAAGCCTTCTCCAGGGGATTTTGTGGTGGCCAAGAACAGCCAAGAAGAGGCGACATTCAAGAAGTACCGGCCCCGAGGCATCAATGAACACGGTGAACAGGTCATTGAACTGGTGCCATTGAATGATGACTTTCCTGCGCTGCGCTCGGATTACACACCTCTTTACATCATCGGCACCATGATGGAGCACCGCCGCTATCGCAAGCCAAGGCAAACATAACAATCCCATAGCAGATGATTAGCTTCTGCTATTGCAAATAAGATTAGCTCGCGCTATCGTTCACTCACGCCAGACATCGCTGGCAATCATATTGAGGAAATGATGATGCGCAATGTTCTACTCTCCACACTCATGGTTTCGCTGTATGCCCTGTCGTCCAATATGGACTATGTCGATGCGGAACGGCTACGCAACGCACAGAGCCCTGCCGTCAAAGCCGAGGCCACCTGTAACACCTCAGCCAGGGCTTGCCCGAAAGCCTCAAAAGAACAGTTGGCTCTGAACGGCCATTGACTCCTATGTCGCAAGAAGCGCCACCATGCAGGCTGCGGAACAACACCATGGCCGGAAGCGGGTGTCGGGCGCACACAAACAACTGGCCCACCCGGCTTCGACATGGGCGACGGGTTTTTGACCGGATTTTGCCATTCTCCGGTTTACATCGAACGGCAAATCAGTGGGTTACGTGACTTCTGGGGCGATATCCTGAAAGTCTTGTAGGGACAACAATATCTCTGCGAA
>SXQV01000010.1 GCA_005792805.1 Methylococcaceae bacterium
AACGTAAATTGGACTGCACACCAGGTGTAGTCGTGTAGTGTGGCATTCAGTATCGCAAGTAACATTCTTCTTCCATCCTATGCCCCCAGTTTGGGGGCTAGATTGAAGCATCGGAGAAGGCCCAGCCTGCGGAGGGTAACACCCGACCGGTTCCAGCACCCACTGTGTCCCGGTGCACCCCGTATTGCCCATGGCTGGCAACACGGGACCATCCTGTCGGCGCAAGAGCCAACGGCTAACGCACGATGGTAAGTTCGGCGTCGTCGATCAGGAAATGGGTAGCACGAGATCTGTTTTCCGTGCCTACAAATTGCAGCCTGACCGTCTGTCCCTTGTAAGCGGATAGATCAAAGGGTCCGGTCAACTGGTATCCCCTATTCCTATTCCCATTACGATTGGAATAGTTGGCTAACTGACCCAGCTCAGTACCGGCGGTGTTTCTGACGGTCAAGACAAGTTGGTCATTTGCCGGAGCAGAAGAGGGCTCATTCGTTGCGATCCGCAGCCGAAACTTAAGATTTGCGGAGCAGGCATCAGCGGGTATCGTCACTTGCTGATACAGATTATTCGTACTGGTGGTGCCATACCCATTCAGCCAGGCCTTCCATGAACCCGTGTAGGCGGCTGCTCCCCTGTCATTGGTGATGACTCTTGCCGTAGCAACCCAGTCAATGTTCCCTGACTCGAACCCAGGATTCAGCAAAATTTGGGATGATACCGAGCAGACTGGCTGAACCGTTCCATTGGACGTCACGATAGAAACCAGGCTCGGGTCACTGGTGTTCCCGGCGGCATCGGTTGCGGTGGCCATAATGTCATGACTGCCATTGGCAACCGACGCGGAGTTCCAGCTGGTTATATAAGGTGAAGCGCCGACGGTTCCCAGCGGTTTGCCATCCACATAAAAATCCACCTTGGCTACTCCCGAGCCGCCAACTTCATCGGCAGCATCAGCCTGGAGAGTCGTCGTACCCGTCAGGGTGGAGGCCGCTGTCGGGCTGGTAATGGACACAGTTGGCTTTGTCGTATCGACTGATCCCACCGGAATGAACCCGGAATAAACCAACCGATTGGGTGAGTTGGTACCGGGAATGGTGACTTTACCCTGGGTAGCATATTGGTTGATGGCGGTTGCCACTTGTGAGGCCGTGGCTCCGGTATTGGCTGCGAGATACAACGCCGCCACGCCCGTTACATGGGGTGTGGCCATTGAAGTACCGCTCAGGGTGGCAGTGGCCGTATCGCTATCGTGATAATCGGAGGTGACGCTGCTCCCGGGGGCGAACACATCCAGACAGCTGCCATAATTGGAATAGCTGGCGCGGGCGTCCGTTGATGTCGTAGCGCCAACCGTCAGGGCGGCGGCAACGCGGGCCGGAGAACCATTACAGGCATCACGGTTTTCGTTTCCGGCAGCAACAACGTAGGTCACACCGGCATTGATGGAGTTCTGAATCGCGGTGTCCAGCGCCGAGGAGATTCCGCCGCCTAAACTCAAGTTGGCCACAGCCGGTCTGTAGGGCTGGCTTGTGACCCAGTTCACGCCCGCAATCACGCCCGCCGTTGTACCGGAACCCGTACAGTCGAGAACCCGCACGGGTACCAGGGTAACGCCCTTGGCCACACCATAGATTGAACCACCCACGGTACCCGCCACATGTGTGCCATGGCCGTTACAGTCTGTGGTACCCAGGCCGTCGCTGATGGCCGTGTAGCCCGGAACCAGCCGACCGCCGAGGTCTGAATGCGAACCCCTGATACCGGTATCGATGATATAAGCCCTAACCCCCGCGCCATCCACGCTATAGGCGTAAGACGCAGTCAGCGGCAGGGCCGCCTGGTCGATTCGATCCAGCCCCCAGACCGGATTGGTCTGTGTGGTAGAGATTCTAAAAATGGCGTTTTCCTCCACCAGCGCCACAGAGGGGTCATTCGCCAGCACCTCGGCCTCTGCCGCAGACATTTCTGCCACAAATCCGTGAGTTGCCCGCTTCCAGACTTCACCCACGCGAGCATGTCGACCGAAAGCTATACGATCGACCTGGCGGTCAATATCGGATTCAGGCACATCACCTTTCAAGATAACGACGTACTGCCCGGCGATCGGTTTCGCCGCCCGGCGAAAGACACCCGCCTCGCCGTCGGTGGGCACCGAGGCAATGACCACAGTCAATGCCATAGCAGCACCAAGGGATGAGGGCGGATACCGGAAAGTTCTTGTTTTCATAATCATCACCTCACGTGGACAGGGTGGAAAGATTCAGACAGGCGGGGATTTTTTAATTCCTCCTACCGTCCTGGATATGGAGCCATACCGTGGTGGCGTCACCGGATCGGACGCCCGACAGCGTACTCCTGTGTCAAGCTCCGCGCCGAAGTATTTTCCCATGCGAGGATACGCCTCAAGCCCGCAGACTGGGTAGCAGCGCAGCGAACCCCCCGCGCCGATCAGGCAGCGTGTGTCAGTCATCGATCAGCTTATTCACAGCCAACCTGGAGCATCCTGGCTGATGGTATCTTGTGAGCAAAATAACCTCCCGCTCCTTCGGAAACCATATTCTCTTCCCTGCTGAAAAACACCGGAAGTTACAAATGACTGGCAATCGCCTGCTACCCTTCATTTCGGCTGCCCTGATCGGCCTGCTTATCGGGTCAGGCCTCCACCCCTATGACCGGCCCACCTGGTTTCTGGAGACGCTGCCGGTCATGCTGATGCTGCCCGTTCTCTGGCTCACCTGCCAACACTTCCCGCTGACACCGCTGCTTTATGGGCTGATTTTTGTGCATGCCCTCGTGCTGATTACCGGCGGGATGTACACCTATGCACGAGTGCCGCTGGGATTTGAGTTACAGGAATGGCTGGGGCTGAGCCGGAATCCCTACGACAAGATCGGGCACTTTTTCCAGGGGTTTGTGCCCGCTATCGCCGCCCGTGAAATCCTGATTCGAGGTCACTGTGTGAATGGCGATCGTATGCGGAATTTTCTGACTGTTTGCATCGTGCTGGCGATCAGCGCGACTTATGAGCTGCTGGAATGGCTGGTGGCTGAAGTCTTTGGGGACGGCGCAGCCGATTTCCTGGGTACCCAGGGCGATGTGTGGGACGCGCAGGGCGACATGCTGTTTGCGCTGATGGGTGCGGCGGCGGCACTCACTGGACTGACACGCCTGCATGACCGGCAGATCAGCCGCCTTCCCGAGAAGAATGCAGACGTATCGGGTCAGCGGGGAGAGCGGGGCAGATACCGGTAGCAAGCCCCCATTGGCCCCAGGGCGGGCCGCATACAGGTCTCGACAAGCACGACGAGCAGTACAAGGAAATTCACCGGAGCCTGCGCGAGATTGACCTGTCGCTGACCCGACTAACCACGGCACGTCCGTTCGGCTCCGCTCACGGCGAGCCGTAATGAACGACGCCACACCGTTGTGCCAGGGTCGCCCCGTAGACATGATGGATGACCTGCCCACACTGACGAACGTGGGTTATGTTGATGTGAGGAGAACCCTTTATCAACACAGAGCCACTATTCAGGAGACAGGTCATGAGTCATTTTAACGACATTTATGTGGGATTGGATGTTC
>SXQV01000067.1 GCA_005792805.1 Methylococcaceae bacterium
AGTGACTTGCATCGCTCACTGCGTAAAGCGGCAGCAAGTTCTGACTCTGCGGTGACCGCTTCGAGGGAAAAAACAGCCGGCCGGCTTGATACCTTCATGAACAGCCTACATTCGACGTTCTTCAAGGAGCAACGCTGGAAGCTGATTCTTCACGGCCTCTGGACCACCGTACTGGTGTCGGTATTCTCGACGCTATTCGGCACCTTGCTGGGAGCGGGCGTTTGCTTCCTGCGGATGTCTGATCATTGGTGGCTACGACAGGTGGGCCGCTTTTATATTGCCGTGGTCCGGGGCCTGCCAGTTCTGCTCCTGTTGATGCTGATTTTTTACGTGGGTTTTGCCCAGATTGACGTCAATCCATTAGTGGTTGCCATCATCGCCTTCGGCATGAACTTCGCCGCTTATGTGGCTGAAATGTTCCGCAGCGGAGTGGAAAGCGTAGATCGAGGCCAGCACGAAGCCGGGATCGCCATGGGTTTCACCCCGGTTCAAACATTTTTCCACATCATCCTGCCTCAGGCAGCTCGGCGCATTTTGCCGGTATTCCGGGGCGAGTTTATCTCGCTAGTCAAAATGACTTCGATCGTGGGTTATATCGGGGTGCAGGACTTGACCAAGGCCAGCGACATTATTCGTAGCCGAACCTTTGAAGCCTTCTTTCCACTGGTGATGGTGGCCATCCTCTATTTCATGGTGATCTGGGTGCTGGGCTGGGCGCTGGATGTGGTCGATCGTCGCACCGATCCCCGCTGGCGTCGGGGCGCGGTTAAGCGCCGGGCAAACCCAGAACCCGGGCCATGACAACGGCATTCTCGCGGCCATTTTGGGCGGGATAGTAGTCCTTGCGTATGCCTATCTCGTTGAAGCCCATGTTTTCGTAGAGTCTTATGGCATTCGGATTACTAGGCCGCACTTCCAGAAACAGGCTGTCGGCCTTGAACCGGGTGCCCTCGTCGATCAGTTTCTGGAGGATGACGCGGCCATATCCCTTGCCCTGCCAGCCAGGGGCAACACAAAGGTTCAATACGTGTGACTCGCCCCCGCCGATGGTGGAGATGCCATAACCCACGACTTCCCGCGCCCTCTCCCCTATCCAGCAGTGGTAGCCGATTTTGAAACAGCTACGGAAGGTTTCCGGCTCCCACGGGAACTCATAGGCCGAGGCTTCGATGCCGGCGAGTATCTCGATATCCTTGCGCTCCATCGGGCGCAGTATCAGTTCGGCGTTATCCACAAGACTGGGGAAATGTTTGTAGTAAAAGTCGGCTTCCGCGTCGTAGCGAACCCAGCGCCTGGCCTTGTCCAGCAAATCAAGCAAAGCCTCCATGCGCCCTAGCCTTCGGCTCTTTGACTAAGGGTGCGCCGTGCCAGCTTGAGATCTTCCCAGGCGCGCCGCTTTTCCGTTTGGGAGCGGAGCAGATAGGCGGGGTGGTACGTCACGACGAGAGGCGTGGAGTGATAGTCATGGACGATACCCCGAAGTTTGCCTATGGGTGTCGCGGTTTTCAGAAGGTTCTGAGCCGCAATCCGGCCCACGGCAATGAGGATGTCGGGCTTGATCAGGGCCACTTGCGAAAGCAGATATGCCTCACAGGCGGCGGCTTCCTCCTGGGACGGATCGCGATTCCTGGGCGGACGGCATTTCAGCACATTGGCAATGTAGACTGCTTCGCGAGTCAGGCCCAGCGCCTTGATCATTTCATCGAGTAACTGCCCCGCGCGGCCAACGAAGGGCTCGCCCCGGAGGTCTTCCTGTTCCCCCGGGGCTTCGCCGATGAACATCCATCGCGCCTGCCGGCTCCCTACCCCGAATACGGTTTGCGTTCGGGTTTCACACAAGGCACAACGCCTGCATTCGCGCACGCGCTGTTCAAGCTCATCCCAATCCAGAACAAGGGACTGGCCGGCTTCAGCCGCGATGTCAGATGCTTCGGTCAAGAGCCCACCAGACATTGGCCCGTTCGGCACCGGGAACCGTGGCGTCCACATCTCAATACCCATGGTCCGCAAACGATCATGCCGGGGATCTGTCCGTGTCATCCTGAGTGGGATCGGTTACATCAAACGTCGCCGGCAACCTGCGGGTGCATCCGCTGACGTGGAGCACGCAACCGGTTAACGGCGTTGATATAGGCTTTGGCGGAAGCAATCACGATGTCGGTATCGGCACCCTGCCCGTTCACGATGCGCCCCGCTTGTTCCAGGCGCACGGTGACTTCGCCTTGAGCATCGGTCCCCGTCGTGATGTTGTTGACGGAGTACAGCAGCAGCTGCGCCCCGGTCGCCACCACGGACTCAATCGCCTTGAGGCTCGCATCCACCACACCGCCACCCGAAGCCGTGCCGGTCAATTCCTCCTGGTCAACACGCAGCGTCACGGAAGCCGTGGGCACCTCACCCGTTTCGGAACAGACCTTGAGCGCGACCAGATGCACGCCCTCCTCTTCCGCCGCTATCGCCGCATCGCTGATGAGCGCCTGCAAGTCCTCGTCAAAAATTTCGTGCTTCTTGTCTGCAAGATCCTTGAATCGGGAGAAGGCATCATTCAGTTCAGCTTCGGAACCGAATTCAATACCCAATTCCTGCATGCGTGTCCTGAAGGCATTGCGCCCGGAGTGCTTGCCCAACACCATGCGATTCGCCGACCAGCCGACATCTTCGGCACGCATGATTTCATAGGTTTCGCGGTGCTTGAGGACGCCATCCTGATGAATGCCGGACTCGTGCGCAAAGGCATTGGCACCCACAATCGCCTTGTTGGGCTGCACTGGAAAACCGGTGATGCTGGAAACCAGCCTGGAGCAGGTAACGATTTCGCGGGTATCAATATCAAGATGGCAGGGGAAAACATCCTTGCGCGTCGTCACCGCCATGACCACCTCTTCCAGCGCGGCATTACCGGCACGCTCGCCCAGCCCGTTGATGGTGCATTCCACCTGGCGCGCACCATTCAGTACCGCCGAGAGCGAATTGGCGACCGCGAGCCCCAGATCGTTGTGACAATGCACCGAAAAAATGGCTTTATCGGCATTGGGTATGCGCTCACGCAAACGACGAATAGTTTCACCGAACTGATGCGGCAGGCTGTAGCCCACGGTATCCGGGATATTCAGAGTGGTCGCACCGGCATCAATCACCGCTTCGAGAATCCGGCAAAGAAAATCTTCTTCCGAGCGGCCCGCATCTTCCGGTGAAAACTCGACATTGTCGGTGTATTGACGGGCACGTTTCACGGCTTTGACGGCGTGCTCTATCACCTGATCCGGCGACATGCGCAGCTTCAGCTGCATATGGATCGGCGACGTCGCAATAAAGGTGTGAATGCGCGACCGGGGGGCATCACGCAAGGCTTCACCCGCACGTTCGATATCCTTGTCCAGCGCCCGGGCCAACCCGCAGACAACACTGTCCTTGACGGTTCGGGCAACGGCTTGGACCCCTTCAAAATCACCGGGACTGGCGGCGGGAAAACCGGCCTCGATCACATCGACGCGCAAGCGCTCCAGCGCCTTCGCAATGCGCACCTTCTCGTCACGGGTCATGGAAGCCCCTGGACTTTGCTCGCCATCGCGTAGCGTCGTATCGAAAATAATGAGTTTGTCGCTCATGCTGGAATCCTCTTTCTGCTTGCCTGGGGTAATTGCCAATTCGGTGCGGGTTGTCTGGGTGCCGTTATTGCCCCTCAGGGCAGAAGAGCCCCAGGAACAGGCACACACAGGAGCAACCGGGCATCAGTCAGCATATTCAGCCATGCTTGAGAGCCGAACAAATGGGAGGATGTTTGCATCAATGTGATTTCAAATGGCATGGATTCACTATAAAGGCCAGCGAAGAGTCCGACAAGCCAGCGCGGCTTTGACGCTAGCTCTTGGCGCTTCTCTCGGAACGCATCCTGCGACGAAGAACCAGTGTCAGCACGAGGCCCGATATGGCGTAGCAAGTGAATAATGTAAACAGGACCAATGGCGGATTGGTGAACAGAAAAGCAAAGACCAGCATGATAAGGATCGCCCAAATGAATGAGACACGCCCACGAAAGTCGATTTGCTTGAAACTGTAATAACGGAGATTACTCACCATCACCAAGCCCGTGAAGACCGATAGACCGAGCGCCACATATTTGACGGAATCGGCGGTGATGTCGTGGGTCACACAGACCCAAATAAATCCGGCAAGAATTGCGGCGGCGGACGGGCTCGGTAAACCCTGAAAATAGCGCTTATCCTGGGTATCGATCTGCGTGTTAAAGCGGGCTAATCGCAGGGCTGCTCCCGCTGCATGCACGAAAACCGCCACCCAGCCGAGCTTGCCGAGACTGGACAGGACCCAGGAGTACATCACCAGCGCGGGTGCCGCACCGAATGAAATCATGTCGGCCATGCTGTCGTATTCGGCGCCAAAAGCACTCTCGGTATTTGTCAATCGGGCGACCCGGCCATCCAGGCCATCCAGCACCATGGCCAGAAAGATGGAGATGGCCGCGACTTCGTATTGACCATTCATGGCCGAAGTCATCGCATAGAAACCAGCGAACAAGGCCGCCGTAGTAAAGAGATTCGGCAACAGATAAATGCCGCGCCGCCGATTTTTTTTGGGGTTATTCTGTTCCATCGCAAATCCGGACATGAGAGGTTGAGGGAACGCTGCGAGGCTGATTGTGCTACCAGAGCCTGTCCTGATTCAGCCAAGCCCAAACAATAAAGGGTGAGACCAGCCCACCCTTTAATTTACCGTCAAGAGGCGGTATTAGTTCTTGTCTTTGTCGACAATCTTGTTGGCCTTGATCCAGGGCATCATGTCACGCAATCGCGCACCGACTTCCTCGATCTGATGTTCGCGGCCCAGACGACGCTTCGCCTTAAGGGTGGCAGCACCCGCCTGATTTTCCAGAATGAATTCGCGAGCGAACTCACCGTTCTGGATTTCCTTGAGGATTTGCGCCATTTCGTACTTGGTCTCTTCGGTGATTACACGCGGCCCCCGAGTCAGATCGCCATATTCTGCCGTATTGGAAATGGAGTAGCGCATATTGGCAAAACCCCCTTCGTCCATCAGGTCAACGTTCAGCTTGAGCTCATGCAGACATTCGAAGTAAGCCATTTCAGGCGCATAACCGGCCTCGACCAGGGTTTCAAAACCTGCCTGCACCAGTGCAGTCGCGCCGCCGCAGAGTACGGCCTGCTCACCGAATAGATCGGTTTCGGTTTCCTCGCGGAAATTGGTTTCAATGATGCCAGCACGCCCGCCACCATTGGCTGAAGCATAGGACAGGGCAATTTCCTTCGCCTGACCCGACGCATTCTGGAAGACGGCGATCAAGCTGGGGACGCCGCCACCCTGAGTGTAGGTGGAGCGCACCAGATGGCCAGGACCCTTGGGCGCAATCATGATGACGTCCAGATCACCGCGCGGCACGATCTGCTCATAATGAACGTTGAAGCCGTGAGCGAAAGCCAAGGCGGCACCGCGCTTGATGTTGGGCTCGATTTGCTCGGCGTAAAGCCTGGCCTGATGTTCGTCGGGTGCCAGGATCATCACGACATCGGCGGCCTTGACAGCCTCGTCAATCGGCGCAACGTCGAGACCGGCATTTTTCGCCTTGATGGCGGAATCGGAACCAGGACGCAGAGCGACGACAACGGATACACCAGAATCCTTCAGGTTGTTGGCGTGGGCATGGCCCTGTGAACCGTAGCCGACGATGGCAACCTTCTTGCCGCGAATAATGGAAAGGTCGGCATCTTTGTCGTAATAGACCTGCATGTAATTTCCTCGGATGATGATACGTTCAGATTGAAAATTTAGGCATGTAAACCACGCTCTCCCCGGAGCATACCGGTGGTGCCAGAGCGGATTACTTCAATGATCTGGTCTTCGCTGATGGTTCGTAAAAAGGCATCCAGCTTCGATTTCTCACCGGTGACCTCGATCACATAGGTGGTCGGGGTAACGTCCAGGATGTTACCCCGAAAGATATCACAGAGCCGCTTGATCTCGTCCCGCATAGCACCGGACGCACGAACCTTGACCATCATGAGCTCACGCTCGATATGCGAGGATTCGGACAGATCGATCAGCTTCACGACATCAATCAGTTTGTTCAGCTGCTTGGTGATTTGCTCAACGATTTCGTCACTGCCTGTAGTGACTATCGTCATTCTCGACAGCGATCCATCTTCAGTCGGGGCGACCGTCAGTGTCTCAATGTTATAGCCACGAGCAGAAAAAAGTCCCGCGACACGCGACAGTGCCCCGGCCTCGTTCTCAATGAGTATGGAGATGATGTGGCGCTTCATGACAGCTCCCGGTCCACAGACACTCCCGGAGCCATGCGCATTTCATGGTGAGCCTTACCCGCTTCGATCATCGGATACACATTTTCCGCCGGATCGGTCAGGAAATCCATGAATACGGTCCGATCCTTCATTTTGAAGGCCTCTTCAAGGGCCGGACGAACATCTGCGGGCTTATCGATCCGCATTCCCACATGCCCATAGGCTTCCGCGAGCTTCACGAAATCCGGAATGGTTTCGAGGTAGGACTGGGAGTAGCGGCTTTCATAAGAAAACTCCTGCCACTGCCGCACCATGCCCATAT
>SXQV01000068.1 GCA_005792805.1 Methylococcaceae bacterium
AACATCCAATCCCACATAAATGTCGTTAAAATGACTCATGACCTGTCTCCTGAATAGTGGCTCTGTGTTGATTAAAGGGTTCTCCTCACATCAACATAACCCACGTTCGACAGCGTGGGCAGGTCATCCATCATGTCTACACATTCAAGAAGGCCGCGATTCTGTCCAGCCCCTGCTGGATGCGGGGAATCGAGGCGGTGTAGCAGAAGCGCAGAAAGCGTTCCGGGTGGTGTGCGCCGAAATCCCGGCCCGGGGTCACCGCCACGCCCGCCTTTTCCAGGAGCGCGAAAGCAAACGCCTGACTGTCTTCTGTCACCCGGCTGCTGTCGGCATAAACGTAAAAGGCACCCTCGGGTTTGGCTCGAATCAGGAATCCCAACTGACTCAATCCCTTGCATAACACCTCCCGCCGCTCAGCAAACTGCCGGCGGCGCTGCTCCAGCTCTGCGAGATTCTCGGGATCGAAAGCGGCCAAGGCCGCCCACTGCGAGAGGGTGGGAGCAGAAATATACAGGTTCTGTGCCAGGCGCTCCGCGCCATCAATCGCCGATTCCGGCACCACCGCCCAACCCAGCCGCCAGCCGGTCATGCCAAAGTATTTCGAGAAGCTGTTAATCACAAAGACTTCATCCGAAGTCTTCAGCGCCGTTTCGGCAGGCAGTGCGTATTCCAGTCCATGATAAATCTCATCGGAAACGGCAAAACCCTGCCGCTCATCCACGAATTCAATCAGCGCCTGCATGGTCCTGGGTGCCATGATCGAACCGGTGGGATTAGCCGGTGAGGCCGTGATGATGCCTGCTACGGAGGCGTCCCACTGTGCCCCGAGCATTGCCGCAGAAAGGTTGAATGCACTCGCCTCATCAACGGGGAGAGATCGCGGAATACCGCCGAACAGCCGGACGAAATTGGGGTAACAGGGATAGCTGGGATCAGCCAGCAATACGGTCTCACCGGGATTGAGCACGAGCCCCATCACCAGCATCAAGGCACCCGAGGCACCGGGGGTCACAACGATGCGCCGCTCATCCAGGCGGATGCTGTACCTGTGTTCGTAAAACGTCGCAATGGCCCGCCGCAATTCGGGCAAACCGGCGGCCGGGGTGTATTTGATAGCGGAATCGCTCAAGACCCTGGCAGCCGCCTCAAGAATTTTTGGTGGCGTCGGGAAGTCCGGCTCGCCAATCTCCATGTGCACGATATCGTGGCCCTGCCGCTCCAATGCGTGGGCTCGGGCAAGGATTTCCATGACGAAAAAAGGTGTGATGCCGGACAGGCGCTGGGCGATGTTCATACGTTACTTTTGCAGGCTTCAGGCGTATGCGGTTGACGCTGACTCTCGCCGTTCGCGGCTCGTGCAAGCCATTTCCCTTGAGATGGATTTCTGCCTATACTTGCCGGATTTTTTTGGAACCTGGTAAGGAGTTTGAAATGTCCAGCAACAAGAAACCTGAGACGCTTTCGACACCCTTCACCTTCGAGCCTTATCAACTTGGGGAGGGGGAAGAGTACATGAATGAGGCGCAAGTCGAGCACTTCCGCCAAATTCTGACAAACTGGAAATCGGAACTGATGGGCGAGGTCGATCGGACCGTGCATCACATGCAGGACGAGGCGGCTAATTTCCCCGATCCAAATGATCGCGCCACCCAGGAATCCGAATTCAGTCTGGAGCTGCGCACTCGTGATCGCGAGCGCAAGCTGATCAAGAAGATCGACGAGTCTCTGCAAAACCTTGAACGCGGCGACTATGGGTTTTGCGAGACGTGCGGCATCGAAATCGGCATTCGCCGGCTGGAGGCCCGCCCCACCGCCACCCAGTGCATCGACTGCAAAACGCTGGACGAACTGCGCGAGCGTCAGGTCGGCTGATTTCCATTCGTCAGGCTGCGGAGAGCTTTGCAGAATTCCACTCCGGTTTCCCGCCGCCCTTACCGGGGCCGCTTCGCCCCCTCGCCTAGCGGCCCTTTACATCTGGGTTCGCTGTTCACGGCGCTGGCAAGCTTTCTTGAAGCGCGTTCGCAAGGGGGCGAATGGCTCGTTCGCATCGACGACATCGACCCTTACCGCACCCGGACCGGAGCCGCCGACCGCATTCTTTTCAGCCTGGAATCCTTGGGTCTGACCTGGGATGGTCCGGTCATTTATCAGAGCCAACGCTCAGACTTCTACAAAACGGGACTGGACTCCCTTCAGGCCCAGGGTTTGATTTATGCCTGTGATTGCTCCCGGCGGGAACTGGCCGGGGAAGAGGCTGGAGTTTATCCGGGTTTCTGCCGCCACAAGCCGCTGCGTCCACAGCCGGGACAACTGGCTTTACGGCTGCTTGCAGGCGATATGACGATCCGGTTTGAGGACCGGGTTCAAGGCCGGGTCGAGCAGCATCTGCTGCAAGAGGTGGGGGATTTCATCGTGTACCGGCGGGACGGCGCCTTTGCTTATCATCTGGCCACCGTGATGGACGACGCCGATCAGGGCATTACCGAGGTTCTGCGGGGACAAGACCTGCTCGATTCCACTCCGCGTCAAATCCACCTCCAGCAGCGTCTGAATCTGCCGACCCCCGGTTATGCACATATTCCCGTTCTGGTGAATGCCGACGGCAAGAAGCTCAGCAAGTGTACGCTGGCACCCGCCGCCGAAACTCGCCAACCCAGCCAGCTCCTCGGCTATTTGCTACAGCGGCTGGAACAGCCCCTACCTGCCGGCATGGCGTCTGCACCTGCCGGAGAAATCCTCGACTGGGCAACGCGCCATTGGCAACTCTCGCGCCTTTGCGGCGTCGGCCCCATAACCCTCGTCCCGCCGACGTTCAGCCCATGAAGCATACCCTGCTCATTCTGGTCAGCGGCATGCTGGTAAACAACCTGGTCCTGGTCAAGTTCCTCGGGCTGTGCCCGTTCATGGGCGTGTCCAGACGGCAGGAAACGGCGCTCGGCATGGGATTGGCCACCACCTTCGTGCTGACTCTTTCCTCGCTGCTCAGCCATGTGGTGAATACCTACCTCCTGGTACCGTTGGGCGCCGAGTATTTGCGGACGATCGTCTTCATCGTCGTGATTGCCGTAGTCGTGCAATTCACTGAACAGGTTGTCCACAAAACCAGCCCTCTGCTTTCCCAGATACTGGGGATTTACCTGCCACTGATTACCACCAACTGTGCCGT
>SXQV01000069.1 GCA_005792805.1 Methylococcaceae bacterium
CTTCCAGCGTTGCTCCTTGAAGAACGTCGAATGTAGGCTGTTCATGAAGGTATCAAGCCGGCCGGCTGTTTTTTCCCTCGAAGCGGTCACCGCAGAGTCAGAACTTGCTGCCGCTTTACGCAGTGAGCGATGCAAGTCACTAGATCGCACCAGCGCCGCCATTTTTTCGGTCGCGTAAGGCTCTGAAAAGCTGACGCTTTTCTTTCGCTCTTCGGTAACCGAAAGATCAGAAACAATCAGGTCGATCTTGCCTACCGTTAGAGCAGCAATCAGGCCGTCGAACTCCATCGGAACCAATTTGAGTGGTAACCCCAGGTATGCCGCGAACCGCTCCGAAATTTCCGCTTCCATGCCGATATAGCGGCCCCCTGACAGGGTAATGAAGGGCAAGCCGAGATTTTGTGCGATGCCGACCCGCAAGGGTTTTCCATCGCGGCTTGACGGGATGGCTGGCATCTCGGCCTGGCCCGGATTGGCAACCATCCAGCGCCCGGTGATCTGGGTCAGGGTTCCATCTTTACGAAGGCTGTCCAGGAATTGATCGAACTGCTGACGGAGATCGGTGCGGGTGTGCTGAAACGCCGCCGCCGTATCGGTCCGGTCGAAATCACTGTTCAGGATGGCCAGTTCCGGGTTGTCCGGCAGAATCATCGTTCTGGCCGCCACCTCATCAATCAGAATCGCGTCGGTCTTGCCGTGTCTGAGACTCAGCACCAGGTCTGCCCTGGTATTGACGCGCACGATTTCGGCATCGGGGTAGTGTCGCGTGGCATAAAGATCCATCGTCGTGCCCGTGGGTACGCCGATGCGGACTTTGGCAAGATCCGCCATGGAACGCAGGGCCAGCCCTTCGTTCTGATTTGTGGCCATATTCTTCGCGATCACGATGGCGGCACCCCGTTCGTCGCCGTAGGGGTCAGAGAAATCCACCGCCTTGCGGCGTTCCTCGGTGATGGCCAGTCCATCGGCGATGATGTCCGCTTTGCCGGATGCCACGGATGGCAGCAATGCGCCAAAGTCCAGCGCCTGTATTTGCAGGTCGATATTTTCTTCCGCTGCCCAGCTTTGCAGAATTTCGATATCGAACCCGATGTACCGGCCATCCTTGTAAGCGATGTAAGGCAGGTCCGCCACCGCCACGGCTGAAACTACACGCTCATTGGGCGATGCTGGTTGCCGTTCAGGCATGACCGCCTGTTCCGGATCATCGACAAACCAGCGGCGGTTAATGGTTTCGTAGCGCCCATCCGTTCGGATCTGAGCCAGATGGCGATTAAACCGTTCACGCAAATCCGCACGATCCCGGCGGAAGCCGATGCCGAGGGGGAACGACATGAAACTGTCGTCGAGAATGCCCAGTTCGGGATTCGCCTTCACTATCGCCTTGGCGCTGATCCTTGCCAGCACGGCGGCGTCAACCTTGCCGGACTTCAGGGCCTGAATAAGGTCGGAAGGGTTATTGAAGCTGGGTAGCGTTGCCTGCGGAAGATTTTGATGCAGCCAGCCGTCGAACACCATGCCAGTCACATAGCCAATGCGCTTTTGACTGAGGTCATTCATGGAGTGCCAGCCTGGAGCAGTATCAGGATCCGACGCCAGAGCAAATCCGGATGAAAGTGCCAGCCAGGACAAGAGTCCCCCGAGACGCAGCCAGAACCCAGGTCTGGTTCTGGAGAAACAAAGAGTCCTGATATTCATTGCGTAGGTATCCAGCTTACTTGAGGGCCATCGTCAAACGGTTGCGATTCCCGAGTCGCGTGTAGTTAATGTCCCGGGCGTAAGTCTCAATCAGTATTCGGCCCAGATGATCGGGTGCCTCAGGATTTTCCAGCGGATTACCGGGCGGGCCGGCGCTGTCGGTGCTAACCTCCAGTGCTTTCGACTTCTCCGAGTAGGCGACAACCAGATCGATGTCTGGAGTCTCCTGGTGGGTCACGAGCAGTGACAACAATTCCTCCGCCAGCAATTCGATCGTTTGGGCCGTTTCCATGGGCAGGGCGTGTTTTTCGCAGAAGCGCTCAATCTGTCCAAATAAGGCGTAGAGGTCGTAGTCAGCGCTGGCAATCCTGCAATCAAGACTGCGGACCTTGTTAATGAACTGCCGGGTCCGCTCACGTTGAGGGGCTGCAAAAATCTGCGCTGGAGGGCCTTCCTCGTAAACGAGTCCCTGATCCATGTAAAACACCCGCGTGGAGACATCACGCGCGAATTCCATTTCATGGGTGACGATGGCCATGGTCATTCCCTCACGTGCCAAGCGGCGGATAACCGCCAGCACCTCGCTGACCATGGTTGGGTCCAGCGCGGAGGTAGGCTCATCAAACAGCAGGATGTCAGGCTCCATCGACAGGCAACGGGCAATTGCTACCCGCTGCTTCTGGCCACCCGAAAGCTCATGCGGAAAAGCATCGCTCTTTTCGGCCAGACCCACCAGTTTCAGCAGATCAATCCCCGCCTTGCTGGCTTCGGCGCTGGATTTACCCATCAGGTGCACCGGCCCGAGGGTGAGATTCTCCAATACTGTCAGATGGGCAAATAAATTGAACGACTGGAAAACCATGCCCATCCGCCGGCGCAGGGCGGGGACGTCGGCCGAGGGGGAAAGAATGTCCTGTCCATCGATGAAAATACGTCCGTCACTGGGTTGATCCAGCAGATTAAGGCAGCGAAGAAACGTGCTTTTGCCGGTCCCGGAAGGGCCAATGATCGAAATGATCTCGCCTACGGCAATTTCCGCATTGATATCCTTCAGGACTTCAAGCTCACCGAATTTTTTCGAAAGGTGTTCGACACGGATCATGGGGTCACTCTAAGCGGAGGTTACGGGCAGATACGCCGGGTTGTTGAGGATTGCGCGAGTGCGCCGGGGTTATCAGGACAGGTGCCTTACGTAATTACAAGGATGGGGCGTCAATGAGCTAAAGAACACACCTGTTCACCATGGTGAAATCAATCCTTGCCGCTCATTTTGGTGTGGATGCCAACGTGGAGCCACAATTTTGTGAGAGAACTTCCATGGCGATTGGACAGAAGCACATCAAACAAGCCTGTAATCAGCCGCAAGGATGCCGGCTTGCCTTGAACTGTTGCGGTGCACCTGAATTGTACTCGTAGGCTTTTCGAGGGTATGGCCTGATTCTCAGGCCTGCCCTGGGACGGCAAATTCAACCATTGCCTCCAGCAGTTCCGGGAAGTGCTGGAGGCTGTGATCGCCTCCCTCAATGACGGTTTGACGGGCACCGGCATAGCGCGATACGGCCTCCCGATAATCCAGTACCTCGTCGCCTGTTTCTACAATTAACCAGAAACGTTCGGGCTTGGTGAGTACCGGTAAAGACAGGTGACGAAGTACCTCGATATCCTCGTTCGTAAGCACGAAACGCTCGCCTGTATACAGATTGATATGGGGCCCCAGCCAGGGTTCCAGTGACTGGTTGGCATAAGTTGCCGGATTGATGAGTATGGCTCGCAAGTCATGTTTCTCGGCAAGGTAGGTGGCGTAATAACCGCCCAGTGAGCTGCCGATGAGAACGGGCTCGTCTGGGGCGGTGCTGATTGCTTCCTCGATCATTTGAATGGCTTGCTGTGGATGAGCGGGGAGTGGTTGACACCAGAACTGATGCACCAGTCCCCGTTCCGTCAGGTATTTTTTCAGCCGCTGGGCTTTAGCCGAGGCCGGGGATGAGCGGAAGCCATGCAAATAAATAATCATGGGCGGCAGGCGGATTTTTAATGGGTTAAGACAGCAGCGGTCGGTATATTTTGCACGCAGCGGTTGACTGACTTTTCTTGCAGTCATCCGTAGCGAGACATTCAGGCATGTTCAGATTCATTGCCGATCCGCTGGCCTGGGGGTAGTCTTTGCGGGTGTTCGGCGATGTGCCGGATCCATCTGCAGGAGGAAATATCCATGAAAGGCGACAAAAAAGTCATCAAACACCTGAACAAAGTATTGGCCAATGAGCTCACGGCCATCAACCAGTACTTTCTGCACGCCCGCATGTTCAAGAACTGGGGGCTTCACAAGCTCAACGAAAAGTAATATCACGAATCCATCGACGAAATGAAGCACGCAGACAAGCTGATCGAGCGCATTCTGTTTCTGGAAGGACTGCCCAATCTTCAGGAGTTGGGAAAGCTCAAAATTGGCGAGCATACCAAGGAGATTCTGGAATGCGATCTGCGTCTTGAGATGGAAGCGATACCTGAGTTGCGCGAGGCGATTGCCCACTGCGAGCAGCTGGCCGATTTCGTGAGCCGGGACTTGTTTCAGTCAATTCTCGACAGCGAGGAGGAGCATGTTGACTGGTTGGAAACCCAATTAGAGCTGATTGAGCGGGTAGGGGAGCAGAACTACCAGCAGTCGATGATGTAGGTAAGTACGACGTTGTGGCCGCGTGAGGTGAGTTTTACGCGGCCGAAAGGAGTTCACGCCGACCGCTATTCGCCTCGTCAAGGCTTTGGGCGATGATTTGCCGTGCCTCGATCGCGCATTTCCCGCATTGATCACAAGCGCCCAGCTCACGGCGCAAGCCACGGAGATTCCTGACCCCGGTCTCACGCACGCAGCGTCTAATCTGGCTGTCGGTCACACTTTTGCAGATACAGATGTACATGATGTCACCCTGGATGAGTTGGATGACATGCTAATACAAACGAGAACAGCTATCAACAGTGAATCACTGGCAGCTGTTGCTGCTTTTCTATCTGGTTGGCTTCGCGTGGTGGCCTCTGCGTTTACAGCTGCGCCTGCTGATAGTTTTCCAGCCCGATTTTTGTAATCAAGCCTAGCTGGATTTCCAGCCAGCGCGTGTGGTCTTCCTCGGTATCCCTGAGTAGTTCGAGCAAAAGGTCGCGGCTCGGGTAATCCTGAACCGTTTCGCAAAGTGCGATGGCTTGCTTGAGTTCCGTGATGACCTGGTACTCCAGGCCCAGATCATTACCCAGCATTTCAGGGATCGTGTGTCCGACCTTGAGCGGTTGACGTTGATCGAGAACGGGTAAGCCGCCCAAGAAGAGAATGCGAGTGATTAACTGATTGGCATGCGTCTGTTCTTCCTGCATTTCATGGGAAAAATGCGCTGCCAGTTTGAGTAGACCCCATTCGCGGCACATACATCCGTGTATGAAATATTGATCGATGGCAGTCAATTCACCCGCGAGCAATTGATTGAGTTTGGCGATGACTTCGTGGTTGCCTTGCATGTTGGTTGATTCCTGGATGATGCCGGTCCGAACACCGGCGAGAACAAGTGATGAGAAGGGTAATCCCTGGTCGAAGTGCGTATACTACCGCGCTTTTCCGGCCAGATTTATTGGCAGGCGCAACCCTCAACCCAACGAACTGCAATGACCGAAATTCAATACGAATTGCGCGAGCGTGATCTGCTCGCGTTCAATGACCATCAGTTGAAGAATACCGAAACACTCCAGAAGACCTTGCGTCGACACCAGGCCACCATGCCGGGCATCCTGAGTCTTATTGCCATGTTTGTCTGGTTTTATTATCAGGACAGCCTGACCGCCGGCGCGCTGGGTGTGGTTGCCGCTACCTGGGGACTGGGTGCGCCCTATTATCTGAAATGGATAACGCGCCGAAGGATCGCCCAGATGTACTCGGAAGAGGACAAGGCGCGCATCCTCGGTGAGTACACTCTCCGCATTGAGCCACACGAGCTTGTCGAAGTCAGCAAATCCGGCGAATCCCGCATCAAGTGGGACGATGTCCTTCGTATCGAGGCCGCCAAGAACTACGCCTTCATATTCGTTGCCCTGGATTCCGCCCTCATCATCCCGCGTCAGACGGTCAAAAACGGCGATATCGTGGAGTTCTTCAACGAGGCGGATCGGCATATCGAGAAAGCAGCCTGATTTTTCAGGCATTTTTGATCGGATTGCAAGTGCACGTATCGACCTATGATTAATGCCCGTTCAGTCACCCTGCGACGCGGAACACGAGTTCTTTTCGAGGAGGCCTCCTTCACCCTGAACAAGGGCGACCGGATAGGCATCACCGGGGCCAATGGAGCAGGGAAATCCAGCTTTTTCGAACTCATCATGGGGACGCTGCACCCGGACGCCGGGGACTTGACTCTGCCCCCCGGGCTGGAAATTGCCCATGTTGCCCAGGAAACGCCCGCCGTTGAGCGGACCGCTCTCGACTACGTCCTGGATGGCGATCGGGAATTGCGCACCATTCAGGCGGAAATTACCAAAGCAGAAGCGGCTGATGATGGATTCGCCCTTGCCCATCTGCACGACCAGCTCCAGCATGTGGGCGGTTATGAAGCCAACTCTCGCGCTGCCCGGTTATTGAATGGCCTTGGTTTTGCTCCGGGGCAGGAAAATCGTGGTGTGACCGAGTTTTCTGGTGGCTGGCGAGTGCGGCTGAATGTAGCGCAGGCGCTGATGTGCCGATCCGACGTGCTGTTGCTGGATGAGCCCACGAATCACCTTGATCTCGATGCAGTCATCTGGCTCCAGGACTGGCTGTCCAGTTACCCAGGAACATTGCTCCTAGTGTCGCATGATCGTGATTTTCTGGACGACTTGGCGACTCACATCCTTCATATCGAGCACGGCAAGGTAACGCTGAACACCGGCAACTACAGCGCCTTTGAAACCCGGCGTGCCGAAATGCTCTCGCAACAGCAATCCTCGTTTCAGCGCCAGCAACGAGAGCTTCAGCGTATCCAGGGGTTTGTCGATCGCTTTCGGGCGCAGGCCACGAAAGCCAAACAGGTACAGAGCCGCCTCAAAGCGCTTGATCGCATGACCCTGATTGCCCAGGCGCAGGCCGATTCTCCGCTGGAATTCAGCTTCAGCCCACCCGATAAGTCGCCATCGCCCCTGCTTAAACTGGATGAAGCGGCAGCGGGCTATGGCGAAAAACCCATCATTAGCGGGGTGGAGCTCACCATCAGTCCAGGTGACAGAATCGGTTTGCTCGGCCCCAATGGGGCGGGTAAGTCCACCCTGGTTAAATTGCTCGCTGGCGTGTTGCCGGTTTTGTCGGGTGAGCGAATTGCCGCACAGGATCTCCGTATTGGCTATTTTGCCCAGCACCAGCTGGAACAGCTGAACCCCGAGGAAAGTCCGCTTTGGCATTTGCAGCGGCTGGATGCCAAAGCGACCGAAAAGGAACTGCGCGGCTACCTGGGTGGCTTTGGGTTTCGCGGAGACCAGGCACTGGAATCCATCGCGCCTTTCTCTGGCGGCGAGAAATCCCGATTGGTCTTGGCCATGCTGATTTATCAGAAGCCAAACCTGTTGTTGCTGGACGAGCCAACCAATCACCTGGATTTGCAGACTCGAGATGCCTTGAGCCTTGCGCTACAGGATTACGCCGGCGCCCTGGTTCTGGTTTCGCATGACCGCTATTTGTTACGGACCGTGGCCGATGAGCTATGGCTGGTGGCAGATGGATCGTCCCAGCGTTTTGATGGCGACATGGAGGATTACCGGCGCTGGTTAAATGAGCACCGGACGGCACGGGCACGGTCCGTGAGTGAGCCGGTCGCCGTAGACAAAATGAAAAAACAGACGCCCCAGCGCACGGAAGTTGACCAGCGACGCCTGCTCAAACCCCTCAAGACCGCGATGGAAAAGGCAGAGCTGGCAATGAATCAGTCGATCCTGGCCCGACAAAAGCTTGAGGAAAGGCTGGCTGATCCTGATTTGTATCAGGCGGAAGCCAAGGATCGTCTGGAGACGCTGTTGCTGGAACGGACTCGCCTGGAGCAGTCCGTTGAGCAGTTCGAAAGTCGCTGGTTGGAGGCTGGCGAAGCACTCGAAGCGGCCTCTCTTGAATAATTGCGTTTAGCGCAAGGTTTCCTGGCCTCCCATGCCTCTCATCAAGCTTCTTCTCGACCTCTGCCTGTTCCGCAGGGGGCCGCAGGATATTCCCCTATCCCGCTTTCTGCTTGTTCTCACGCTGGCTTTCAGTTTGCTGGCTTCGATACTGCTCAGCTGGCTTGAAGTCGGGTTTTTCCAGGCTATCCTGCAATCGGTTGGCGCGACTCTGCTGCTTGCCGGTTTCTTGTTTGTCATGCTGAGGCTCGCCAACAAGGTCGCGAGATTTCCCCAGACGGTCATCGCGGCCCTGGCGGCTGATGGGTTGGTCACGGTCGTGGCGATCCCCCTGGTTTTGATCAGCCTCAGCTTTCCCGAATGGCAGGCCACTGTCTCACTCTTGTTAATGGCCATGATGCTGTGGGAGTTGGCCGTGCTGGGATATATCATCCAGCAAGCCATGGGTTTTCCACGTTATGGCATAGGCTTGGGTCTGGCGTTCGTTTACACGGTCCTTAGCATGAGGATTATGATGGAGCTGTTTTCCCCCTTAAGCTGACAGGAGGTACCGATGGCATACAAAAAAATGTTGGTCGCTTACGATTTTTCGGACAGCGGCGAGAAAGCCCTGCAAAAGGCGAATGAGCTGGCTGGTCATGATAAGGCTAAGCTCCATATTCTCCATGTCGTGGAATATCTTCCCCCGGTGGATACTTCCTTTGGTGCGGTTTCTCCTTTTGAGGTTGATCTGACGGATCAGCTGGTGGAGTCTGCCAAGTCGCGGTTGGCCTCGGTGGCTGAAAAGCTGGGCATTCCTAAGGAACAGCGGTGGGTCGAGCTCGGCAGTCCCAAGCTCGAAATTGTTCGCGTTGCGGAGGAGGTTGGAGTTGATCTGATCGTCGTCGGCACCCATGGTCGGCATGGGTTTGGTCTGTTACTAGGCTCCACCGCATCCAGCGTAGTAAATCACGCGCTGTGCGACGTACTCTCCGTAAGAGGGAAGGACGAGTAGTGTTCGGTGCCCTCGTTCCTGTTTTGTCTTGTCCAGGACGTCACCGTTTTTCGCGGAACCGGATGCCGAGCGAATTCAGTTTGCGATAAAGGTGCGTGCGTTCCAGGCCGATAGCGGCGGACAGGCGGGCGACGCTGCCGGCGTACTTGTCCAGATGGTATTCCAGATAAGCCTTTTCGAAGCGCTCCCGCGCTTCCTTCAATGGTAAATTGTAGAAGTCGGGTTGATGCTGGAGCGCTGTCGATGATGAATTCACCACGTGTTCCCCGACCGAGGCTTTGACCTCTTCCAGTTCAACCTCCTCGCCGGTGCCAAGAATGAGCAGGCGTTGCACCAGATTTTTCAGCTCACGAATGTTTCCATGCCAAGGATAATTCCTGAGGAAATTTTGCACGGCGACGGGGAAGCGCCGGAATGGCAGCTTCTCGCGACTGACAAAATAATCGACATAGAATTTGAGCAAGTCAGGAATATCTTCACTGTGTTCCTTCAATGAGGGAACTTTCAGTGCGACCACATTGAGCAGGTAGTAAAGCTCGGGACGGAATCGGCCCGCTCTGACTTCCTCTTCCAGTGATTTGCGGGTGGAGGCAATCACCCGGACATCGACGTGCAGCAGTTCGCTGCCGCCGACACGGGAGAAGGAATTGGACTCCAATGCGCTCATCAGCCTGACTTGTGTTTCGGGCTCCATGTGAGCGACTTCATCCAGAAACAACGTCCCGCCATGCGCCTGTTCCAGCAACCCATGCTGGATTTGGCCGCCATCGACCCGCCCAAAAAATTCGACGGCGGAATGGCTGCTGGCAATTGTGCCAACCCCCACATCCACGAACGGCCCGTCCCGGCGCGGGCTATTGGCGTGGAGATAACGGGCCAGGGTTTCCTTGCCGGAACCGGGTTCGCCCAGCAGTAACACCCGGGCATCATGTTGCGCCAGGCGTTTGACCTGGTCGCGCAATTTCTCCATGACGAGGCTTTTGCCAATCGGTTCCACAGGTACGTCCATGCGACGTTTCAGCCCGATGTTTTCCCTCCGCAACTGGGCCGTCTCCATGGCGCGCTCGACGGTGACCAGCAATTTGGCCATCGACAGCGGCTTTTCCAGGAAGTCGTAGGCACCCAGCCGGGTTGCCTCTACCGCCGTCTCCACGGTGGCATGCCCGGACATCATGATTACGGGGCATAGGCCGTCTTCTTTCAGCCAGTCCTTCAACAGGCTGATGCCGTCCTCATCCGGCATCCAGATGTCCAGCAAGATCAGGTCGGGATTGTGTTCCAGCCGCTGGCGTCGAGCAGCCCCGGCATTTTCCGCGCCCTCCACGCCGTAACCCTCGTCTTCCAAAATGTCTTGTAGGAGCTGACGGATATCGGGTTCGTCATCCACCACCAGGATGGTTTTCTTCGGCATGTTCATCTTTCGCTCGTGAAGGTGTCTGGCGCCAAGGGGAGTTGGAGAATGAAGCTGGCGCCATCGCGGTACCCGGGGTCCAGTTTGATGCTCCCACCCAGTTCTTCGATGATGCGCCTGACGATGGCCAGGCCGAGCCCGGTGCCCTTGGTCTTGCTGGTTACATAAGGTTCGAAAATCCGATCAGCCTGATCGGCTGGGATGCCGGGCCCATTGTCGCTCAGGCGGAGCTCAATGCTGGACGGGTCGGTGGCGTCATGGAGTCGGGTGCTGATCGACATTCTACCCGATTGACCGCTGGGCATTGCCTCCTGTGCATTCTTGATCAGATTATGGACAACCTGTCTGAGCTTGACGGGATCGGCTTGTGCCCTTGGTAATTGAGGTGATAGGGATAAATCGAATTCCATGCCGGACGGGGGAGGGTAGAGCGCCACGACTTCCTCAATGAGCGTATTTAGTGCTACCGGCCGGGTTTGTGTGATGGTGGGTTTGGCGTATTCCCCAAATGCATTGACCATGCTTTTCATCGCCTCCACCTGCTGAACAATGGTGCGGGTCGACTTTTCCAGCACTTCCAACTCCTGACCTTGCAGAGTTTTGGCCAGTTTGTGGCGGAGGCGCTCGGCCGATAATTGGATGGGCGTTAGGGGATTCTTTATCTCGTGGGCCAGCCGTCTTGCCACTTCACTCCAGGCTGTACTGCGTTGGGCTTGAATGAGGGTGGTGACATCATCGATGACCAGCACCGCCCCGATCCGTTCATCGCCGGTCCCGAACAGCGGTGTTCCCCGGCAGAAGAGTTCCTGTCTGCCAGCCAGTCCCTGAAAGGTGACTTCCTCCTGCCAATGCTTCGCTGGGCCCATCATATGGGACTCCAGTTTATCCATGAGTTCGGCCAGATGAGGGTAGGCCCCTGTAAGGACGGCCAGAGGCCATCCAACGTATTGCTGGAAGTTTGCGTGGAGAATTTTGTCAGCAGCCTCATTGGCGGTGAGGACATTCAGTCCCGGATCAAGGCTCAAAACAGCGGAGGAGAGGTTGGTTAGCACCGTTTCCAGATAGGCATGCTGTCGTTCCACTTCCAGCTTCGAGCGATGTGCCTCGTCTCTTGCCTGGGCAATTTTGCCGGTCATGGTGTTGAATGACTGCACCAGAAAAGCGAGCTCGCCTCGATCTTTAACCGGCAACCGTTTCTCATAATCCCCTTCGGCGATCGCGCGGGTGCCAATGGCGAGCAGCCGCACAGGTTCGATGATGCGGCGGATACTGAGGAATGCAGCCCAGATGGCCGCAAGCAGACTCAGCAGAAGTACCAGGGACAGGGTCAGGATGAAGGTCGTCTTCAGCGACTTTCTCAGAAAGGTGAGTTCCTTGTAATGCAGATACGCTGATTCGACGGTGTCGGCCAACGCGGCCAGTCGCTGGGGAATCGGGTAGATGGCTTGAAGGAAGATGGCGTCATCACTAATGATCGATACCACGGCGCGAACCTGCATGCTGCCATGTTCGGTGGTCTCCAGCCCGACATAAGGTTTGCCCTGTCTGACCTGAACCATGATGCCGATTTCCGGCAGATCGGGGGCGATGGATTCCGTGCTCGTTCCGTTAAAAGCGATGATTTGTCCTTGCCGGGTGAACAGGGTCATTTCGGCGTCCTCGGCTTCATTGAGTTCGCCCAGACGGACGGTCAGCAGGGAGACGGGCGAAGTGCCCAGCTGCTCTGCCGTGTGTTCGGTTTGCTTCAGCAGGTTTCGCATACGCTCATCCAGCGCCGTCTGTCCTAATTGCAAGGCATCCTCCATGGCTTGATCGATTTTCACATCGAACCAGCTGTCGATGCTGCGATCCAGAAACTGCATGGAGTAGTAAAAGACAATGGACGCGGGTGCCAGCGTCAGCAGGCTGAACAGGAAGATCATGCGTGCGGTCAGATTAGAGCCCGCCGCATTTTTCCGGAGCTGCCTGACCAGCCAATAAATGTTGATGCCTACCAATCCCATCAGCAGCAGGGATGCCAGCGCATTGATCAGTACCAGCCCCGAGTACATTTCGCCCAGCCGGGAGGCGTCCTGCGTGGCCGAACTCATCAGGTGCAAAGAGCCGACGATCGCCAGGAAAAGGGCGACGATAGACACGGTAAGTGGGGGTTTTAGAGTGTTAAACGCCATTCGAGTGCGGGATGGGAGAGGTGCCAGTTCGGGTCAACGTAAGCTTCAGCCCGAAGCGGAAGTGGCAGGGATTCGATGTCCAGCGTCATTTCAAGACGGGCAAGATAGGTTTGATGACTCTCCAGTGACCCCGTATGGTGGATCTGCCACCCGCGAATCCGGGTGAGGGTATCGGTCACGGCCGAAAAACTGACGAAACTTTGCACTACCCCGCTGTCCATGTCCGCGATCTGGAACGATTTGGCCAGGGGATGGTAGCGCAGCTGGATGGTGCGCCGCTCGGTAATCACGGTTTCGTCAAACCAGTAGGGTTGCGCCCGGCGAATGGTCAGCTCCAGCAGGAGTGTCAGCGGGATGCCGTGTTCCAGCGCGTCAATCGCGGCAGGAGTGAAACGGTAATCCACATCGGCGTTCAATACGGTCTGGTCGTCCCGCCGGGATAGGCTGGCCTCGCGAATGAAGATGCCGTACTCCTCGGCGGAGGCCGTGGCGGTCAGAAAAAAGAGCAAGGCGATCACTTTGCGCTTCAAGCATCTGCCCCGATTTTTTCAAGGCGTGCATAGTAGAAGCCATCCATATTGGCCATACCGGTCAGTATCTGTCGGCCATGTGAAACCGCTATCCCCCAGTCGGTATCGAGGGGAATTTCCCGGGCATCGCCATGGTCGCGGAGGAAACGGGCAATGGTTTCTTCATTCTCCGCACGCAGCACTGAACAGGTGGCATAAAGCAGTTGCCCTCCTTCCGCGAGCATTGACCAGGCTGATTTCAGAATGAGCTGCTGTGTTTGGCTGAGCTCTTGAATATCAGAGGGTTTGCGCAGCACCTTGATGTCGGGGTGGCGCCGGATTGCGCCGGTGGCAGAGCAGGGCGCATCCACGAGAATGCGGTCATAGGGCCGCTGATCCCACCATTCGGAGGGCTGGATGGCATCCGCCGCCAGTAACGTGGCGGCAAGCCCAATGCGGTCGAGGTTTTCCTGTACCCGGATCAACCGCTCGCCGGAGATGTCTACGGCCACCAGTTCGCTGATGTCCGGACAGCGTTCGAGGATGTGCGCCGTCTTG
This sequence comes from Methylococcaceae bacterium, assembly GCA_005792805.1. Taxonomy (GTDB): domain Bacteria; phylum Pseudomonadota; class Gammaproteobacteria; order Methylococcales; family Methylococcaceae; genus UBA6136. The sequence continues at coordinate 13,453 of SXQV01000069.1, forward strand.
CCTCCTGGCGCTGCACATAAATCCAGCACACGCTGACCCTGTTCCAGATTGAGAAGCCCTGCAGCGAGCTGTGCGGCGGCATCCTGAACGGATACATCGCCTGTCGAAAAACCGGGAATGGCCTCCACCGGAAGGGGATTCTCCAGGGTGATCGCACTATCACAAGCCACCGAGGCCGTGGCGGCAATCTTCTGCGCTTCCAGCCGGGCCAGATACGCTTCCCGGGAATGCTTGAGCCGATTCACCCGCAGGGTCAGTGGGGGCGGTTCATTGTTCTGGTGCATTAGCGCCAGGGCATCGGCCGACCAGTCTTTTTCCAATCGTTCATAGAGCCAGACGGGATGAGCATGGGCGCTGGGGCCGTGCTCAATGACCTGCTTATCCAATGATTCCCGTTCCCGCTGATAGGTTCTGAGGACACCGTTAAGCAGCGGTTTTGCCCAGGTTCTGGTTCCTGCTGCGGCAACGGTTTCTCCTACGGCCGCATGGGGTTTAACCCGCATGAACTGGAGCTGATAAAGCCCGAGCAGGGCCAGCACACGTACCCGTTCGTCCTTGATCGGTTTGCGGGTCAATAGACTCAAGAGCCGATCCAGTCGCCAGTACCAGCGCATCACGCCGTAGCAGAGGGCCTGCACGAAGGCCCGGTCGCTGGATTCGGGGAGGTTAGTGAGTGCCGGCTCCATGGCCGCAGTCAGCGATTTGCCGTCCTGGAGGGTTTGAACCAGGATATCCGCAGCGAGCGAGCGGGTATTCAAGTGGGGTTGCCCAAGTGCAAAAGCGGCGAGGTTTGAGCGTTGAGGAAGTCTCTCGTCGCGATACGCTTGCCACCGGGGAGTTGTAGCTCCAGCAGCCTGAGCAAACCCTGTCCCGTGGCGATCTCCAGCGTATCTTTGCCCTTGATTACAGTGCCAGGGGCAAATTGTTCTTGAGTTTCCAGGGCTTCTGCACGCCAGATACGAAGTGGAAGGTTCTGGAAGCGGGTTTCAGCCACTGGCCAGGGATTGAAGGCGGCGACTTGCCGTTCCAGTACAGCCGCTGGTTGATTCCAGTCCAGCACGGCTTCTTCTTTGCTTAGTTTGGCGGCGTAGGTGACCGCCTCCTCGTTCTGGATTTCGGGCCGAACCGTTCCTGCTTCTATGGCTGGAAGTGTCTCCATCAGAGCCTCGGCACCCATAAGCGCCAGCTGGTCGTGTAGCTGGCCGGAGGATGCACCCCTTTGTATGGAGCAGCAACGCTTGTGCAACATGGGGCCTGCGTCCAGCCGGGGTTCAATAAACATGATGGTGACGCCGGTTTCCTTGTCGCCGGCGAGGATGGCGAGCTGAATCGGCGCCGCTCCCCGCCAGCGTGGGAGTAACGAGGCGTGGATATTGACGCAGCCCAGCGGTGGAATTCCAATCACGCTTTCAGGCAGGATCAGTCCGTAGGCGACCACGATAATCAAGTCTGGCCGGAGGTCTCGCAGTACCGCTTGGGATTCAGCGCATTTGAACGACTCCGGTTGAAAGACCGGCAAGCCCGCCTCCAGCGCGACGGACTTCACGGGGCCAGGGGTCAGCTTCCGGCCGCGCCCGGCGGGGCGATCCGGCTGTGTATAGACCCCGCAGATATTATGCTGGGACTGGAGGAGCGCCTGCAGTGGAGGAACGGCGAATTCTGGGGTGCCGGCAAAAACGATCCTCACGCTGCACCATCCACACCACGCATTTTCGGGGTGTCAGTCCCCGTATCCCGCTGGCGCTGTTCCTTTTTCACCTTTTTTCGGGCCAGCTGCCTTTTGAGCGGGGAGAGGTAATCGACAAACAGCTTGCCTTCCAGATGATCGATCTCGTGTTGAATACAGACGGCAAGGAGTCCCTCGGCATCCATTTCGAACGAGTTTCCATCACCATCCAGCGCCCTGACGCGAATTTTCTCGGCACGTTTGACCTTCTCAAATACACCGGGGACCGAGAGGCAGCCTTCATCGGATTCCTCCTCGCCTTCCTTCCGCAGCAGTTCGGGGTTGATCAGGGCGAGAGGCGTGTTTTTTTCTTCGGAAATATCCAACACCAGAATGCGTTTCCGGACATTCACCTGAGTGGCGGCAAGCCCTATCCCGGGGGCGGCGTACATGGTTTCCAGCATGTCGTCGATGAGTTGTCGGGTCTGAAGATCAACCGATTCAACCGGTTTCGCCTTTTTGCGCAGCCGTTCATCGGGGAATTCGAGTATGGTTAGAATAGCCATTAAATCTGAAGTGTCTTGACGCAGTGTGCCCGAATTCTAACGAATTACCGCTATTTTTGTATTCAAACTTGATTTATGGCCGCCGGGGGTCGTTACCCCGATGGGCCGGATCACAATTGCCGGAGGACTTATTTGAAAAGACTTCTTTGCGGGCGTCCCGCGATCACGATGCCTCACGGGTTCTACGTGGGGCTCATCTTGGTCTTCTTCAAGTTATTGGGCTACTCCAATGCTGCGCTGGCGGTCGAATGGAGGGAGGATCGGCCGCTAAGCTACCGGGTAGTTGAGGGTGATACGCTCTGGACCATCGCGGGTCGTTTCCTCAAACACGCATGGGAGTGGCCTGAAGTATGGCGCGAAAATGCGCAGATACAGAACCCTGATTTGATTTATCCAGGTGACCTGATTGTCCTGGATGCGCGGGGTGGGCAGCCATACCTCCGTCTGGAGGTGTCGAGGATGACTGGAGGTGTCGAGGATGATCGGCTGAGTCCCCGGATCCGGGTAACTCCGCTAGCGGAGCCCATCCCCGTTATCCCGCTCAAGGCCATCAGTCCCTTTCTTACACGGCCTCGGGTCATCGAGATCGAAACTCTGGACCACTTGCCCTACGTGGTCGGGCTGGCTGAAGAGCATGTGATCGGTTCGCCCGGAGATCGTTTGTTTGTGCGGTCCATCCTGAAGCCGACGCCCGTCGATTACTCGATATTTCGTCCCGGTGTGGAATATCGCGATCCGGAGAGCGACAAGGTACTCGGCCATGAGGCCCTATTTATCGCCGAGGGCTACCTGGAGCAAACGGGCGATCCGGCGTCGGTCATGCTGACCCGTGCCGAAAAAGAGGCTAGGCCGGGTGATCGGCTGATGCCAGGCCAGCGCGTCGAAATTGGCGAAGGCTACCTGCCGCACGCGCCCCGCAAGGGCCTGGCAGGCCACATCATCGGCGTAATGGATGGGGTCAGCCAGATTGGCCAGTTTTCCGTGGTGACATTGGATCGGGGGGCGATGAACGGCGTCGAGAGTGGGCATGTCTTCGAGATTTGGCAAAAAGGCCCGCAGATCAGAGACACGGTAAACCCGAGTTTTGGTCAAAAGCTCATCGGCCCCGAACAAAAAGCGGGTGAGCTGATGGTTTTTCTGACATTCCGCCGGGTCAGTTTTGCGTTGGTGATGAATGCGGAACGCTTCATTCACGTGCTGGACGTCATCCGCTCCCCATGAGTGCGTCATGCTCAGTGAAGGGGGCTGATGCACTCCGTTTCTGGCTGGCGCTTCACCGGGCACCGCAGATCGGAAGCGTCCGGTTCAGGCGGCTGCTGGCCCGTTTCGGTTCTCCCCAGGCCGTCTTTGAAGCAGGACAATCTGATTGGGACGCCATAGGCGTTCCAGCCAAAACCATGGATTACCTGGCGGCACCGGATTGGGCAATGGTCGAGGCGGATATGGCCTGGATTTTTCAGCAGGGCGCCGAACACCATTGCCTGACCCTGGAGCATCCGCTGTATCCCGCCTTGCTGCGCGAAATCGCGGATCCACCTGCTCTCTTGTTCGTGCGCGGCGATCCGGCGCTGTTGTCCGGGAATCATATCGCGGTGGTAGGAAGTCGTGGTCCCACACCGGGCGGACAAAGGACGGCGAGGGAATTCTCGCGGGATCTTGCACTTCAGGGCGTCGGTATTGTCAGCGGGCTGGCGGTGGGAATCGATGCTGCCAGCCATGAAGGAGCCCTCGATGGGCAAGGCATTACCGTTGCGGTGGCCGGAACAGGCCCCGATCGTACCTATCCCCGCCATCATCAGCAGCTGGCCGACGATATTCTCAGCGGCGGCGGTGCGTTGATCTCGGAGTATCCGCCGGGTACGGGGCCACTGGCCGCAAACTTTCCGCGTCGCAATCGCATCATTAGCGGACTTGCACTAGGAACCCTGGTGGTGGAAGCTGCCCCAAAATCGGGCTCCTTGATTACGGCCCGATTGGCCATGGAGCAAAACAGGGACGTGTTTGCCGTGCCGGGTTCGATTCATAACCCTCTTTCCCGAGGCTGTCATCAGCTCATTCAGCAGGGTGCCAAACTGGTGCAGGAGCCGGTCGATATTATCGAGGAATACCCTGCGCTATTGGTTCGAACCCGCCTCCAGAGCGCTCAGGCACCTGGCGCCGACGAACCGGAAGATGACGCGGGTCTCCTGAAATATATTGCTTATGAACCAACGACTGTGGATACTCTCGTTGCCGTAACGGGGCTTTCAGCCGACGCCATCATCTCCCGGTTGCTGGCGCTGGAGTTGAGTGGCGACATTGCCACGATGCCCGGTGGCCGCTATATGCGTCTCCGATGAGGCCGGTTGCGCCGCCCAATTATTTCGAGTAACCAATGAAAGAAAACGTTTTTGACGTTCTGATCTATTTGTTTGAAAAATTTCTGGATGGTGATGCCGAGGGTCAGCCGGACGCCGATGAAGTCAGAACCGATCTGCTGGAAGCGGGATTCCCTCAGGCGGAGATTTCAAAAGCCCTCGACTGGCTGGATACGCTGACCGAACAGCAAGCCATCCATGCGGTTTCGACCCCCGCCTTCAGGGTTTTTTCGGCGGCAGAGATCGCTCGGCTCGATGTGGAAAGCCGGGGGCTTCTGATGTTTCTTGAGCAGTGCGGCATACTCAACCCTGCCAGCAGAGAGCTGGTGATTGACCGGGTGATGGCAATAGACGAGGAAACGCTCTCGCTGGAAAACCTCAAGTGGATGGTCCTGATGGTGCTATTCAGCCAGCCCGATGAAGAGGTGGCGTTTGCCAGAATGGAGCACTTGGTTTACGACAGCTTGCCTGCGTACCTGCATTAAAACGCTCGGGTTCACCCGCCGGTGTCCCGGATCCGTACTTAAAACTTGGATAACTGACCAAATTCGATGAGCCATAATCTCGTCATTGTTGAATCGCCCGCCAAAGCCAAGACGATTGAGAAATATCTCGGCAAGGACTACCAGGTGTTCGCCTCCTACGGCCATGTGCGAGATCTGGTGCCCAAGGAGGGGGCGGTTAATCCGGATGACGATTTTGCCATGCGCTACGAACTGATCGAGCGCAACGAAAAACACGTCCAGACCATTGCCAAAGCGGCCAAGCAAGCCGATGCCCTGTTTCTCGCGACCGACCCTGATCGCGAAGGCGAGGCTATTTCCTGGCACATTTACGAGATACTCAAGCAGCGCAAACTGCTTGAAAACAAGCCAGTCCACCGTGTGGTCTTCTACGAAATCACCAAGCGGGCGGTGACGGAAGCTATCGAGAATCCCAAGCCGCTGTCGACAGATCTGATTAACGCCCAGCAGGCCCGCCGTGCACTGGATTACCTGGTCGGCTTCAAACTTTCCCCTTTGCTGTGGAAGAAGATTCGCCGGGGGCTTTCGGCGGGTCGTGTGCAGAGCCCTGCATTGCGCATGATCGTCGAGCGGGAACTGGAGATCGAAAAATTCGTTACCCGTGAATACTGGACGATTGAAGCGGACTCGGCGACGCAAGGGCAGCCTTTCCGGGCACGTCTCACGCATCTGGCGGGTGAAAAGCTTGAACAATTCAGTATCACCACTGAAGAGCAGGCCCAGAAGGCAAAGATTGATTTGTCCACGGCGGCCGGCGGGCAACTCACGGTCACCCAGGTGGAGGAAAAGGAGCGCAAGCGCAATCCCGCCGCCCCCTTCACCACTTCCACATTACAGCAGGAAGCCTCGCGCAAGCTGGGTTTCACCACAAGGCGCACCATGACGGTAGCGCAGCAGCTCTATGAAGGTATCGACGTGGGTGGCGAAACGGTGGGTCTCATCACCTATATGCGTACCGACTCGGTCACCCTGGCCAACGAAGCGGTCAATGAGTTGCGTGAGCTGATCGCTGCGCGCTTTGGGGCGGATAACGTTCCCGGCAAGCCGCCACAGTACAAGACCAAGAGCAAGAATGCCCAGGAGGCCCATGAGGCCGTCCGTCCGACATCGGCTTTCCGTATACCGGATCAGGTGAAGTCACATCTGAGCCCCGATCAATTCAAGCTCTATACCTTGATCTGGAAGCGCGCCGTGGCGTCACAGATGATTCATGCCACCATCAATACCGTGGCGGTCGATCTGGCCTGCGGCGAGGAAGGGCAAGGTGTCTTCCGGGCCAATGGCTCGACCGTGGTACATCCCGGATTCATGAGCGTTTACCTCGAAGGTAAGGATGATGGTCCGGCCGAAGATGAAGAAGGCTATTTGCCCAAGCTCAAGCAGGGCCAGCGGGTTGATTTGAATGATATTGCCACCTCCCAGCACTTCACCGAGCCGCCCCCCCGCTTCACGGAGGCCAGTCTGGTCAAGGCGCTGGAAGAATACGGCATTGGCCGCCCCTCGACCTATGCATCCATCATCTCCACCCTGCAGCAACGCAAATATGCCGAGCTGGAGACCAAGCGGTTCCATCCCACTGATGTCGGACGCATCGTCAACAAGTTCCTGACCGAGCATTTTACCCAGTACGTTGACTACAACTTCACGGCGCATCTTGAAGACGATCTGGATGCCGTATCCCGTGGAGAGAAGAACTGGATTCCTCTGCTGCGCGAGTTCTGGGGTCCCTTCATTGCCCTGATCGGGGATAAGGACGAAAGCCTCAAGCGCGCCGATGTCACGCATGAGGAGATGGACGAAGCCTGTCCGGACTGCGGGAGCAAGCTGTCGATTCGCCTGGGCCGCAATGGCCGTTTTGTCGGTTGTACCAATTACCCTGAATGCAAATACACCCGCAATCTCAAGGATGATGGACCGCAAGCGCCACCGGAGATTGTCGAAGGGCGGACTTGCCCCAAGTGCGATTCGCCATTGATCATCAAGACCGGGCGTTACGGTAAATTCATTGGGTGTACCGGCTACCCCGGGTGCAAGCATATCGAGCCTCTGGAAAAGCCCGAGGATACCGGCGTCTCCTGCCCTGAATGCAAGAAAGGCAGCCTGACGAAACGTAAGTCCCGGTTTGGCAAGCTGTTCTATTCCTGCTCCACTTATCCCGATTGCAGCTATGCCGTCTGGAATCCGCCGCTTAACGAGCCTTGCCCCAACTGTGCATGGCCGGTTCTGACATTGAAGGTCACCAAGCGCCGGGGTGCGGAAAAGGTGTGTCCCCGCAAGGAGTGTGGCTATGCCACCCCATATGAGGGGGATCTGCCGGCCGGATCGTCCGCTGCGGGTGATTAGGCCACCCATGGGTCTGAACCCGCCATGACGCGGGTCACCTTGACATGAACTTCCCTCAAACCTAGCATTTACGCCTTTTTTACGCATGGCTCCGGGCATCCTTGCCCGGAAGTTGCCCCAAACCTCCCACCTCCCATGACCTCACCCGTTGCCTCCACCCCCTTGACCGAATTCGCCAGTATCCGCCAGCTGGTTGAGGAGGAGACGGTTGCCGTCGATGCGTTGATTCTGCGTGAACTTCAGTCGGACGTGGTGCTGATCAACCAGATTGGTCACTACATCGTCAACAGCGGGGGCAAACGGCTCAGGCCTATGCTCCTGCTGCTGGCGGCCAAGGCGCTGGCCTGCAATGATCGTCACGTCATCACGCTGGCGGCGGTGATCGAGTTCATCCACCCGGCCACCCTGCTGCACGACGATGTAGTGGATGAATCCACGCTGCGCCGGGGCCGCGACACCGCCAACGCCCTCTGGGGCAATTCCGCCAGCGTCCTGGTGGGGGATTACCTCTACTCCCGATCGTTTGAATTGATGGTGAGCGTGCAGAATCTCCGCATTATGGAAATTCTCTCGCATACCACCACGGCTATCGCCGAGGGCGAAGTGTTGCAGCTGCTCAACTGCAACAACCCCGCCACCACCGAGCAAAACTACCTGGAGGTGATTGCGCGCAAGACCGCCATCCTTTTCAGTGCCGCCGTACAGCTGGCAGCGGTCTTGTCCGGCGCGGACGAAGAAGTCGAACTGGCCTTGAAAGCCTATGGCCTGCATCTGGGAACCGCCTTTCAGTTGATCGACGATGCGCTGGATTACCGGGCCAAACCCGAAGAGCTTGGCAAGAACCTCGGTGATGACCTGGCGGATGGAAAACCCACACTGCCCCTGATTTATGCCATGGAGAAGGCCGACGAAGCCCAGGCCGGACTATTGCGCCAGGCCATTGAGCAGGGTGACCGGGAGGCATTCATGGACGTGTTTGCCATCGTAAAAGCAACCGATGCCATCAATTACACTTCTCGTCGCGCCGTTGAAGAGGCCGACAAAGCGATAGCCGCGCTGGCCGTCCTGCCAGAATCCGCCTACAGGCAAGCGCTGGCCGATCTGGCTCGTTTCTCGGTAGAGAGAAACTACTGAGTTTCGCTCGGAGGCTCTTGCCGGGTATCAGGCCGGCTCACGGCGGCACCGGCCAGGCTGAGTGAGAAAAACGTGAGGAAGATTGAGTCCATCCCGGGCCTCACGTATAATGCCGCGACTGCGAGACGGGGTACAGGCACCCTCCCAGCCTGCAAAACCGGCCCCTCTCCACAGTACCGCACCATACGGGGTGTAGCTCAGCTTGGTAGAGC
>SXQV01000070.1 GCA_005792805.1 Methylococcaceae bacterium
GGAGTCAGACGCGCAATCAAAGCCGCAAATCAAGCCTAAATCAAGGTCGCCAGTAAACGATGGCGTGTCAGTCGAGGGTGATCCGTTAAAGCAGAAAAAGGTGACCGGCTCGGCGGCGGGTGGTGATGCCGAAAAACCGTCCAAATCCCGGGTTCCGGGTGGGGGTCGTTGGATTCCACAAATTACCAAATCACCGATTTCGGATCCTGCCAAAAGCACCGAAATTAAAAAACCAGTGGCTGCGCCGAAACCTGCACCCAAGCCCAAGCCTGCCGAACGTCGTCCCGCTCCATCAAGCACGCCGGATCTTTTCTGATTCGGCACGTTTGGATGCTCTTTGCGTCGGGTGGATTTTGGGGAATCTATGCAAATAAAGCGGCAAAGCGCGATTTCGCTATACCGCTTTATTCTGCATCTCTGCGTGAAGAGACCATCAGTCAATTCAGAAACGGGGTGATGTGCCGACTATCCGTTATGCAATGAGCGTGGAAGTGGCTGGGGTTCAGTGCTATTGGCTGGCCTCGCCAGATTTCAGTTTGCGCATCTCCACAGGGGAGATGCGTCCTTTTGACGAAACTTTGTCATAAATTTCACCGAAAGCCTGTTTACAGTAGGGAAGTTTTTCCCTGAGTTGATCATAGGCGGTATGGTCGAACATCTGCCGGAAATCCGCCTCTGACAGGAGTGTCTTGGCATATAGAGCCTGATAACCCTGGTGGTCGATGACGAAACGCTCCAGCAGAGGCAGGGCCATCCGGCCGTCGAAGCCGGGTTTGCGCGGCGTGCCATACGCGCCAATATCGACATACATTTCGTCCAATTCGCCTTGCGGGCTTTTATAGGGGTGGATCAGGCCGAGATGCTGCGGGTTGTCGAAAATTGCCATCGGTGAGAGCCATAGCGGATACAAGTCAAAGTGGTCATCGAAATATTCAATAGACTTTTTGAGGAGCGGCATCGGCATGAGCATATCCTGCACGACATGATGTTTTTCCCTGAGCCGGCGTGTGGTCTCGGTCTCAGTGTACTTCAGGAGCTCAATACGCGGTGGTAGCGCCCAGCCCAGAAACCAGCGGAAGATTGGGTGATTGCCAAAGGTGATGATTTCTTCCATGGCCCAAAAATAGCTGCGGGTATGCCGGTGCAGGTAGTCTCTGAGAGGGATGTATTCCACCGTGGACTGGTTGTTGAGCAGCAATTTTTCTACATGCCGGTAAAACCAGGGCTTGTACCAGCGGCCAATTCGGTTGACGATCCCGTCGGGCTTGGTTTCATCCGTGAGCACGCCGGTCATGATGACGCCGGTATGCCGACTGTAAACCAAGGCCTCAACGAATTCGTTGTTCTTGAGATCCCGGCACTCCTTGTCGAAGTGGGAGCACAGTTCGTCCAATCCACGTACCGGTTGATATTGAACCCGGACATATTTGCGGGCAGGGATGATCTTGAGTTCCGCTGCGACCAGGAAGCCCAGCGTGCCATGACTCCAAGGGATCAAACGGAACAGCTCAGCGTTTTCAGTCGCACTGCAGTGGATCAGTTTGCCCTCGGCAGTCACAAGGTCGAAAGATTCGCAGATGTACTGGAAGAGCCCGTATTTATGGCTGCTAGTTTCCACGCCGAAACCCATCACCAGGCCGCCGACGGTCAGGTCATCAAGCTCGGGTACCACGGGTAAAATCCATCCTTTGCTGATCAGCGTTCGGGATATCTGTCCCATGCTGGCCATGGGCTCAACCCGGACCGTTTGCCGTGTCTCGTCGATCTCAAGAATGTCATACATCCCGATCTGGATATTTCGCCGGGAAAGCTTGTATTTGGGAACCATTTCGCTCATGGCTTGCCAGCCGGATCGTGCCGTACATAGCTGCTGTTGGGCCCCGTCCTTTTTCCACTCTTCGATTTGCCGAATAACGTCGTTAACTCGCTGTTCATGGTGGGCAGGCGCAGATCGCAGGCGGAACAGGATGTGGTTGCGGACAAACACATAAGCGCTGTAGATGCAGGATATGGGTAGAAGAATCAGGGTGGCGAATAGTCCCCGATGATGAGTCAATATGTATTCAAAGAAGTGGCTAGTAGGATTCGTTTTGCTGCTCATGTCGACGTTTTGGACAGGTTCGAAAGTGGCCCGGAATGGGGTGGCGAAACAGGGTTTCGGACGAGCCGTGAGGGTTGCCGGCGGGTGGCTTATAGCCGCTGAACTGACGGTCCGAAAGACTGGCACATGTTAACATTGCCCGATTGTGCGGCAACTTTCTGAACTTCCTATCATGAGTATTGGAAAAACCCTGGTGACTGGGGCGACGGGTCATCTGGGAGCGAATCTGGTTAGGCGGCTCATTGCCGATGGTGAAGAGGTTCGGGTACTCATCCGGCCTGGCCGGGACAATGGTTCGATGGACGGACTGGATGTCGAACGGGTCTTTGGTGACCTTCGCCACGCCAAGGAGGTCTCCAGTGCGGTTGCGGGGTGTCGCCGGGTGTATCACTGCGCGGCGCTGGTCTCCACCATTGAGGGTGATGCGGTACACAAGCGAGAGGTCTTCGATACCAACGTTCGGGGCACCCTGAATGTTCTGAGTGCCTCCGCCGAACAGGCTGTGGACAAGGTTGTGGTCTCAGGGTCGCTGAGCGCGACTGGCTACGAAGATGGCGAGCCAAGCCATGAGGAGATGCCCTTTTACCCCTTCGACCGGCACTTGCCCTACGGCTTTACCAAGCACTTGGTCGAGCATCATTGTCTTCGCGCCCATGCCGATGGGCTGAACGTCGTGGTGGCTACATCCTGTGCCATTCTTGGCCCCCATGACTATGTGCCTTCCCGCATCGGGCGAGTGTTGATCGATTATGCCCATGGCCAGTTAAGAGCCTACATTCCCGGCGGGTTCGAATTTGTCTCGACCCATGATATTGCCGAGGGCCATGTACTCGCGATGAAAAAGGGACGTTCCGGCCAGAAGTACATCATCAGTACGGCCTACTCGACGGTGGATGATCTGCTCGATATGTTTGGCGAGGTGACGGGCAGGCCAAAGCCCCGTTTGCGCCTGCCTGCACCGGTCATGGCGGCGATCGCGGAGGTGGCCGATAAGACCTGGTTTCGCGCATTTCCCAATAAACCGCGCCGTTTCACCCCTGCGGCGGTACGTCTGCTCAGCATGCATCGTCGGGTCGATCACCGCAAGGCAAATGAAGAACTGGGCTTTCAGCCCACGCCGCTCAAGAATGCCGTGCAGGCCGCCTATGATGATTTTGTCCGTCGAGGCGTGATCAGGCCCCGCTGATTTGCCGGTCTTCCACTGCACCTTGCCCCGTTTTTTCTAGCCTCGGAGAATTCCGCCATGAGCGATGTCCAGAACGACACCGTCCCCTCCATCCCGCCTTCCTTCAGTGCAGCCAAAAATGCCCGGCAGAAAGCGCGTGCTTCGGGTATGGATCCAGATCGCTGGTATGCCGTCGAATATGACAGTGCCATAAAAAAGGGCCAGGTAAAGGAGGTGACTTTCTGGAACCTCTCCATCGCCGTCTACCGGGGTGAGGATGGTGAGTTGGCGGCGGTTCAGAACCGCTGCCCGCACCGGCATCTCAAGCTGACCCATGGGGCCGTGGAGAAATGCCAGCTGCGTTGCGCTTATCACGGTTGGTCATTTGATCGGAACGGATGGCTGACGGATTATTCCCACGATAGCTTTGGCAAATCGTTGATCAAGCACCAGCTGCGAACGTATCCCCTGCAGGTTCGCTATGGTTTGATCTGGCTCTTTCCCGGCGACCCCGGCAAAGCTGATGAGCAGAAAGTGCCTGAAATTCCCGAGCTCATAGGGGATAAGCCTTGGGCTGGATTCACCGTGGATTACACGTGGAAAACCCACCACTCCATGGTGATCGACAATATTTGTGATTTCGCACACGCGTTTTTGCATCGCAAGTATCAGCCGTTTGTTGATGCCAAGCTCACCCATTACGAGTCCGACCATAACCGGGTGTACCTGACGTATGACACTTACATGGCCGAGGGCAAGATTTCCCGGTTTTTTGTGAACCGTAAGCGGGTCAATACTCGCTCGATCGAAATCTGTTACGAATATCCCTACCAGTGGTCGAACACGGGTGACAGCATCAAACACTGGTGTTTCCTGTTGCCCATCGATGAAAAAACCACGCGCGTCTTTTTCGTCTTTTACTTCGATAGCGTCAAAATCCCGCTGCTAGCCATGAACGCCCCCAAATGGCTGACACAACTCGTGCTGGATGCTTCTGTGCCGCTGCTGTTCAAGCCTTTATTGGCCGAGGATGGGATTGCGCTGGAGGCAGAGCAGTTGGGTTACGACACGCACTGGGATGCGGCACCCATTGAGCTGAACCCGGTCGTCCCATTACTTCAGAAACTCACCGCACAACAATGGCAAAGTTATCTTGATCGAGCTCAAGCGGCACCCATCCGGGTGACGAGACAATAGATCGCGAGTTAAAACTGGGCGGATTTACTCATTGCAGATTATTGTGGTAGCTGTTAGTGTGAAGCCACAATTTTCTGGACTCTGCCATGGCGATTAGACAGAAGCACATCAAAGCAAGATCATGGGGGCTCGGCCTGCTGATCAGCTTGGCCGCCTCCAATGCTTACTGCCTAACCACAAATTTCTGGGTTTCCCCACAAGGCGATGATGCCGCCACCGGCAGCGCCAGCCAGCCTTTCAGGACACTGCAACGTGCCCGTGACGCGGTGAGAGCGGTCAATTCAAGGCAGCAAAATGACATTGCCGTCACCCTGAGGGGCGGGACGTATCCCGCTCAGCCAACGCTGAGCCTGAGTGCCCAGGATTCCGGTCGACACGGACATGACATTGTTTATCGAGCGGCACCAGGCGAAAATCCCGTCATCTCCGGTGGTATCCAGGTGAAGGGCTGGGAGCTTCATGACCAAAACCTGGGAATTTACCGGGCTCATGTCGGCCATGTGAAGTCCCGGCAACTCTACGTCAACGGCCAGCGAGCGACCCGAGCCCAGACCACTCCCTATCCTGCCGGCTTCCGTCCCGGTTTTTTCTGGCTGGGCGGAGTTGGCGATCCGGTCGGCATCGAATTCATTCCGGCACCCTGGCTGAATCCGGTCAACTGGTATGATCCCGCCACCTGGAGTCAGGCACCGGCCAATCCCCGTCAGATTGAGGCGGTGATTCAGACACAGTGGAAAATGATGCGGGTGCCGGTCGAGTCCATCACGCCGTATCCCCAGTACACGCCCGATCCTGTCTTTCAGCCCACGGTACACACCGGGTTGATCAAAATGCGCGAACCGGCCTGGACCAATGCGAACGTATTTGTCGGGCCGGACGGTCAACCCGGTGTCTGGAGTTTCTGGCAGGTGACGCGTTTCGAGAATGCCTACCCGTTTCTGGATGAACCCGGCGAATGGTATCTCGATGAAGTCAGAGGCGACCTCTACTACATTCCCCGGGAAAATCTTGAGACCGCCGAGGTCGTGCTTCCCGTGCAGGAGTGGCTGGTCGAGGGACAGGGCAGTCTGGAAGCACCGCTGGAGCATGTCCGCTTTGAAGGCCTGACCTTCGCCTACGCCACCTGGCTCGGCCCCAGTTCGGACGATGGCTATGTCGCCGACCAGAGCGGCTTCCATCTGACTGGCTATGGTCACGCGACCAATGTGACCGGACACGACCCCAACGATACCCGGACACCGGGCAACGTGTCCTTTCGGTATGCCCGGAACATTGTCTTTCGCGGTAACACCTTCGAACATCTGGGAGCGGTCGGGCTCGATTTCGGCACTGGCAGTCAGAAAAACCGCATCACCGGCAACCGGTTCATCGATATCTCTTCAGCCGCCGTACAATTGGGCGGAGTGGAGACGGTGGATCACCACCCCCAGTACCCGCAACAGGAAACCCGGCACAACCGGATTATCAACAATCTGATTCGTCAGGCAGGACGTGAATACACCGATACGGCCGGGATTTATATCGGATTTACGCATCACACCCGGGTCAGCCACAACACCATCAGCGATGTTCCCTGGTCGGGTATAGCCATTGGCTGGGGCTGGGGATTGTTCGATGATCCGAGTTTCCCCGGGGTTCCGGGAGCGGTCCCTGGCCAATGGGGTAATTGGGATACCCCGAGCACCAATCATGACAACCGGATTGTCCGCAACCGGATCGACAGTTTCCTCAACGTCTCCTGGGATGGGGGTGCCATTTATACCAATGGCTTCCAGGGTACCTCCTATGCGCATGGATTGCTGATCGAAGGCAATGTGGCCAGCCACAAACAGGCCAGTGGCGGCGGCAATACCTGGTATACCGATGCGGCCAGCCGCTACATTACCCTGCGAAAAAACGTGTCGCTGGATAACCCACAGGGCGAAATGTACTTTGGTCCATCACCCAACCCGATAGATCCACTCCCTTACAGCGGTATACCCAGCCTGGTCAACGGCACCGCGTACGGCGGGGATTTTGGCGGTTGCCGAACCTATGGCGATATCCGCTATCAGGGCAACTATGCGTGGTATCTGACGCCGTTCTTCTTTTACAACTTTTGTCCGGTGTATACGGACGCAGCAGGGGCTCATCCGGTTAATCAGACGCTCAAAGGTAATCGGATAATCAAATCGGCGACCGAAGCGCCCAAGAATCTAATTAAACGGGCAGGGTATGGCGGCTGAGTTATTATATAAATAGAGGATGGTCTTGATTATTGTTAGCAACAATTCCTCGGAATATCCGAGGAATTTCGAGTTTTTGATAATGGTAAAGAGTGTGCGTCTTTAAATTAATTGGTGATAATATGTATGTGCGCAATGATCAGATATATTGGCGGATAGATTTGAGAAAAAATCCGAAATTAGGCAGTGTTGTTTTTGGATTTATCTTCTTATTTGTTCCATTTTTAACAGCCCGGGCCTACACTGTAGATTTCGTCAATAATACGGGTCTTCCGAACGGTTACATGATTTGCGCACAGGGTTACGCAGCAGGAGGAACGTCAAGTTCTGTGACCGGCAACTTCATGGCCCTTTCCCTGAATACATCGACTAATCAGGCGAGTTTTACGACCACGAGCAGTCTGAGCCCCAGCCCGCAGGTTGGGGGTCCACTTCCTGCCTTTCCTATTACCCCTGGCACTACCGAGCTTAATATCACAACCTCTTCGGGAACTATTCCTATTCTCGGTGCGCGAGTCTACTTTTACGTTGTGCAGAGCAATACTTGTTTCCCCTATCTCTATTACGCAGCGATTGGGAACAATGGATCGGTGTCCAACAATTTCGCCCCGGGCGGAGCCTACCTCTATTCGGAGGTGACCAGCACAAACGATACTACTTCGGGCCAGACTTTCGATCTCTCGATGGTCGACGCGTTTGCCATGCCGGCCAATGCCGTGATCGGTACCACGACCGCTAACTATAACCAAATCGGGCAGTTTGACACAACAATCAACAGTGTCCAGAATCTAGTTGGCATTCGATCTGATTTTAGGAACGCCATGAGTGCGCTTGGTGATCGGGGACAACCCTATCTAAGTCTTTTGGCTTCCTCTTTCAAGTCAGCGGGGTCGGCCAATAGTTTGCCCGGTGGGGGGGGTCCTGTGACATGGCCTACTTACACTTACCCAAGCGGGACCGCCCCCATTCTCAATCCGCATTCTCTTTTGTCACAATTCATTCCGAATCCCCCATCGCCAGCGCTGCCGGAGTCGATTTTCATGCCAGGGGTTGGCAGCTCCTTGAATTATGTCTTCGATGTGGCTGTTTCCAGCCTGTTTTCGAGAAACTCCTCTTATCTCAACAAGACCGGGATAATAGACGACACCTTCTATGCCACGCCGGTATCCATACTGCCCTTGCCGCACGGCTATTCGCCTGCTCAGCTGTCTTTGTTGCAGCAGACTTATCCCAGCGGACTTCCGGGTCTTGCGTTGTGTTATGTCGGCGGTAGTTACATGACGCACGGCAATATATGCGGCAATCAGGGTGGCACTCTGAATGCCACGGGTTGGATTTATAAACCCCTGAATTCGACCATTTTGACGACCCAGCCCACTGGGCTTCAACCGATCTCGGGAACCGTCAGCGCCAGTTCATCGACACTCAGCTTTGATTTGCCTGTCACGCTTCCTTTTGGTGTCAGTATCTATGGATGGTATCTTAAGAATGCAAATTCCAGTTTTGCGGATGGTTTTCATTACGTCACTGGGTGTAATGGAATTAATACAGTTGTCGCATGTTCTGGAACCTTGTATTCCGTTACAGTCAACGGAAACTCGACCGGACATGTTTCCAGTCAGGTCGTGTTTGGCCTGTTTCCTTCAACGTCCAAAAGTGGGCCAAATCAGGATGGAAGTTTTGCCTCGACCGGCGATCAGGTCTTCGGTAATCTTGGGGTCTTCGGTGGCGTTCTGAGGGGTTCCACAACAGCGCTCTCTCCTAACACTTCAGGGAGTGATATCGGCAACATTCTTGTGACTGCCCTCAATCGGGGTGTTTCAGGTTTGACCCAGACCTACTCTTCCGGCAATGATCCTCAAAGTACCGATAGCTGGCTTTGGGCTCAGGAGACTAACTGGTATCCCGCGCAGGCGACCCGGAACGAATACGCGTTTTACCTTCATACCCGAACACTACCGAATGCCGATGCAAATTATCCATTCTTCTCAAGGCCGAACACCCCTGCGTCCAGCGCAGATCCGGGAGGTCTACCCATGGGGATGGCCTATGGATTTGCCTTTGATGAGAATCCGGCACCTTCCTATTCGGGTGCCCAGCAGGTTCCTTCTGAGTGGAATCAGACAGTTGGGGGGAACATAGTTGTAAGTTTTGGTCCTTGGCTTTCAGAAAGCCCATCGCAATATTCCCTTGCAGTGAGCAGAACGGGGACCGGGGCCATCGGCAGTCAGGTGACAGCCGCACTCCAGTCCGGTTCGGGTACTGCCAGTTTCGTCTGTCCCGAGACCTGTAGCGGCACGTATGACCCTGGCGCCACGGTGCAATTGACGGCCAAGAGTAGTGCAGCCGCCAGCTTTACTGGGTGGTCTTCATCCACTACCACGCTGAACTGTCCGGGTACGCAACTCACCTGTACGGTCACCATGAGTCAGGCGCAGACGGTGACGGCCACTTTCACCGCGACGCCCGCAGGCCAGTACCCGCTGGATGTGACGGTCTCCGGTCCTGGCTATGGCTCTGTGACCTCAGTGCCTGAGGGGATCAATTGTGGCGTGACCTGTACGCACGAATTCAAATCAGGCACTACCGTCATCCTGACCGCGACGCCCACTTCTGGCGGTGTCTTTGCCGGCTGGTCCGGCTGTCCGTCGTCTTCCGGCGTTACCTGTACGGTGGTAATGAATCAGGCGGAGAGCATCCGTGCGACTTTTGGCTTACCGACGGATGTCATTCTCACGATCACCTCGGGGGCTGGCGGTGCGGTGACCGGCACTGCCGGCGTCAAGGTATGCCGCGACGCTACCTGTACGGATGCCCTGGCACCCAATACACCCGTCACACTCCGCGCGGCTCCGGTCGCTGGGTATAAGTTCAGTGGGTGGAGTGGCGCCTGTGCAAGTGCAGGCACTGGTTCCTGTGTGCTGTACATGACCACCAGTCAGGCCGTCAGCGCGGCCTTTACCGCCATTGCTCCTGGCAACGAGGCGTTGACCGTACATGTAGACGGGTCAGGGTCTGTTGCTGGAAGTGGCATTAGTTGTCCGACAGCCTGTAGTCAGGATTATGCTTACTTGACCTTGGTGAATCTGGTGGCCAGCCCGGCAGTGGGTTATCAGTTTGCCGGCTGGTACGGTGCCTGTGCCGGAACCAGCACCACCTGCAACATTACGATGGATCAGACTCAATCCGTTACGGCGAGATTTGTTGCTGTTCAGCCGCGCCCACCCAACCCTATTCCGGCATTGAGCGAATGGGCACGGCTGCTGCTGACGCTGGGCATGATTGGCGCTGCCGGCTGGTACAGCCGGCGGGTGATGATTAGACGTTAACCGTCTGCAACTTTCATCTCGAACGGGCACTTCGGTGCCCGTTTTTTTAGTGGCCGGTTCTGAAATCCCTCACCTGTATTTTCTGACCGCCCGGCTTACAGCCAGTCCGACCCCTTCAGCCTTATGTAGAGTTCGCGACAGGCGAAGGCGGTGAGCAGCAGCGTGACCGGGTAGCCGAAAGTCCAGTCGTACTCGGGCATGTGTTTGAAGTTCATGCCGTACATGCTGAATACCATGGTGGGGATGCCGAGGATGGCACCCCAGCCCGCCAGGCGCTTGACCACTTCATTTTGCCGCACCGTCACCAGGGCCAGGTTGACCTGCATGGCATCGGCTAGCGCTTCCCGCAGCATGATGGTGCTACGGATAATTCTCTCCACGTGGTCTTCGACATCACGGAAATAGGGGTGGAGTTCCGGGGTGGCGATCTCCGGATGCAGCCGGAACAGTTCGGCACAGATGCCGGCAATGGGCGAGGCGGCGTTGTGGAGACGGGAGACTTCGCGTTTCAGTTCATAGAGGCTTTCTATGGACAGGGCGTCCATCCGGCTTTGAAAAATGACGGTTTCCAGCTCGTCGAGCTTCTTCTGCAAATGTCCGGCAATCATGATGAAGTGGTCCACGAGGTGGTCGAGCACGGCATAGAGGGCAAAGCCCGGGCCGTTGATGAACAGCTCGGGTTCGCTTTCGCAGCGCGCCTGGACCCGGTCGTAACGGAGGGTGCCGCCATGCTGGATCAGGATGACAAACTGCCGGCCAATGAAGGCGTGGAGTTCTCCATGGGTGGTCTCTTCACCTTTTACCCGGCTGGTGTGTGCGGCAATGAAGAGCGTTTCACCATACGTTTCGAGCTTGGGCCGCTGGTGAGCGGAGCCTGCATCTTCCACGGCCAGTTCATGCAGCTGAAACTGGGCCTGAATGCGTTTTAGCTGCGCCGTGGTTGGATCCTTGATGGTTAACCAGATGAAGGTGTCCGGCTTGCCCAGCACCTCATTGATCTTGTCGAAACTGATTTCTGGCAAACGGCGGGCGTTCTGGTAAATGGCGAATTTCATGCTCATGCGGATGGTTCTACGGGAAGGGTTTCTGGTGGGCGGCGGGTGAATCGGCTAGCCGTTATTGTTTCCAGGCAAAAGGATGCCATTGCGGGTGCCCAGGTGTCACGCTTCGGCATACTGGGCGGCTGCTCCTAGCCAGCGTTCGATGAGGGGGGGCACATGGCCGGGATGATGCCGGGTTAATTCGTCGGCGGCTAGCCGGACGGTTTCGATTAGTCCCGCATCGCGCACCAGATCGGCGATGCGAAACTGCACTTGCCCGGTTTGGCGGGTGCCCAGAAGTTCGCCGGGCCCGCGTATTTCCATGTCTTTTGCGGCGATGACAAAGCCGTCGTCGCTTGCGCGCAGGATGCCGAGGCGTTCACGGGCGGTTTCCCCCAGCGGGGGCTGGTAGAGCAGGACGCAATGGGCCTCTCCCGGGCCTCGCCCCACCCGGCCACGCAACTGATGGAGTTGCGCCAGGCCCAGTCGCTCGGCATTTTCGATGACCATCAGGCTTGCATTGGGAACGTCGACGCCTACCTCGATGACGGTGGTGGCTACGAGGACATCGATTGCCGCTGCCTTGAAGTGGCGCATGACGGCCTCTTTGTCGGCAGGTTTGAGCCGCCCATGAATCAGCGCAATCCGCAGGCCGGGCAGGGCGGCGGTGAGTCGCTCGGCCGTGATCCCGGCGGCTTCGGCCTGCAGCCGCTCCGATTCCTCGATCAGGGTGCACACCCAGTAGACCTGCCGCCCGTGAGCGACCCAGTCATTGATGCGGGCGATGATGTCCTCGCGCCGGGTGGTCGGCAGGACCGTGGTTTTAACCGGTGTCCGGCCCGGTGGACGCTCGTCGATGATCGATAGATCGAGGTCGGCATAGCCGATCATGGCCAGGGTCCGGGGAATGGGGGTGGCCGTCATGATGAGCTGATGGGGGTAGCCGCCCTGATTGCCGCCTTTTTCCCGTAGTGCCAGACGTTGATGAACACCAAAGCGGTGCTGTTCATCAATGATGACGAGGCCCAGGTTATGGAAGACCACCTGATCCTGAAACAGCGCATGCGTGCCGATAATTACCCCGGCAGCGCCGCTGGCGAGACTTTCGAGCGTTTTCCGGCGTGCTTCGCCCTTGGCTTTGCCGGAGAGAAAGGCGATTTTCACCCCCAGGGGTTCCAGCCAGTGCTGAAAACTGTGGCTATGCTGTTCGGCCAGCAGCTCGGTGGGTGCCATGATGGCGACCTGATGCTGGGAGGCCAGCGCCGCAAGCACGGCAAAAGCGGCCACGACGGTCTTGCCGGAGCCGACATCACCTTGCACCAGTCGCATCATGGGGTGGGGTCGGCTGAGGTCGGCGATGATTTCTTCAACGACTCGTTGCTGGGCTCCGGTGAGCGCGAAGGGTAGGCTTGCACTGAATTGTGCGGTTACCTTTTGACTGATGCGCAGGATGGGTGCCCGATGCGCCTGCATGCGGGCGCGGAACTGGCTGAGGCTAAGGTGATGGGCAAGTAATTCCTCGAAAATCAGTCGCTGCCGTGCCGCCCTGATGGACTGGGAATGCTCGGTGGTGCCGGCGGGCGGAGCATGGAGCAGCCGGAGGGCGTCGGCCAGGGAATAGCCGTGCTGGTGAGTCTGTGAGGTCGGCAGCCAATCCCTGACTTGTGCTGCCATGACCAGCGCCTGTTCGATCAGTCGCCTGAGGGCTTTCTGGTGCAGGCCTTCCGTGAGCGGATAAACGGGCGTCAATGTGGCTTCGGGTTTTCCGGCTTCGTTATCGGTGACCAGCCGGTAATCCGGATGGTTGATCTCCAGTCCGTAGTAGCCATCGCGGATTTCACCATAGCAGCGTAGCCGGCGTCCGCATTCAAACTGTCTGCGCTGATCCTGGGTGTAGTGGAAAAAGCGGAGGTGGATGTAACCGGTGTCATCAGCCAGTCGGACCACCAGTGAGCGGCGCCCGGACGGCAAGGTTTCCGCCAGCTCAACCCGGCCTTCGATCAGGGCCTGATCGCCACGGCGGAGCGAGCCGAGCGGGATTATACGGGTGCGGTCCTCATACCTCAGGGGTAAGTGGAACAGCAGATCCTGAATCGTCCGCAGACCCAGCCGCTCAAGTTTTTTCAGGGTTTGTTCCCCCGCGCCCTTGAGCGAGGCGATGGACTGGGTTTCGGGCGGGTTGGCGCGCGAGGTCAAGCGGGAAAGGCACTCAGTCCTGCAGAATCAGGACGGCGTCCATCTCTACCTGAGCGTCACGTGGCAGTGCGGCCACGCCGATTGCGGCGCGGGCGGGGTAGGGTGCCGAAAAATACTCGGCCATGATGGCATTGACACGGGCGAAATGGCCTAGATCGGTCAGGAAGACATTCAGTTTGACGACATCGCTGAAATCACCATTGGCCGCCTCGGTCACTGCCTTGAGGTTGTCAAAGACCCGCCGGATTTGCTGATCAATGCCGCCCTCAACCAGCACCATGGTGGCTGGGTCCAACGGGATCTGGCCCGAGAGATAGACTGTATTGCCGACCTTGACGGCTTGCGAATAGGTGCCGATAGCCTGAGGGGCCAGGCCGGTGGAGATGATCTGTTTAGTCATGCGGCGGTTTTTTTCTGAGTTCGGATTTGACGCGAGAGATTTTGAGGACGATGGATAGCTTGCGCAGCTCCCGCATCACGTTGGCAAGATGATTGCGGTCACGGACCATTAGCGTGATGTAATCGACAGAAAGCTGACTGTCCTGGTTGACGATCTGGACATTCTCGATATTGCCACCCATACGGGAGATGGTGGAAGCCACTTTGGCCAGTGTGCCGACCTGATTCATCAGTTCCAGACGGATCAGTGCCGGGAATTCGCCCTTGGCGTGCTTATCCCATTGGACATCGATCCAGTTGACCTGGCGCCGGCGTAACTCTTCAAGATTCTTGCATTCCGTCAAGTGGATGACGATGCCTTTGCCGGGATTGAAAAAGCCGATGATGGGATCACCGGGGATCGGGCGGCAACATTTGGCCAGATTGACCACCATACCCTCGGTGCCCTTGATAATGAGGGGTGCCAGCGAAGTTTTCAGGCTTTCTGTTCCATCCTTGCCCGGAACGATGGAGGCATCCACCAGTTGCCGGGCAATCAGCATCGGCAGTCGATTGCCAAACCCGATGTCTTCAAGCAGGGCTTCGCGTGTGTCTATGTCCAGCCGTTTGAGCAGGGTATCGAACTGGTGTAGCGGAATATCTTCATAGCGATGGCCGATGCCGTCGAGTTCCTTCTCCAGCAGGCGTTGCCCGAGCGCAATGCCTTCCTGTGCCTTGAAGTTGCGCAGATGATTGCGAATGGCTGCCCGAGCCTTGGCCGTGACAACGAAATTCAACCACAGCGGATTGGGTCGCGCCCAGGGAGCGGTAATCACTTCCACGGTCTGGCCATTTTGTAGGGCAGTTTGCAGGGGTGCCAGTTGCCGGTCTATGCGGGCGGATACGCAGTTGTTGCCCACCTGGGTATGCACGGCGTAGGCGAAATCCACCACAGTGGCATTTCGGGGCAGCTTGATGATCTGACCTCGCGGGGTAAAGACGTAGACTTCGCGCTGGAAAAGATCCACTTTGAGATTGTCGAGGAACTCCATGGAGTCCCCGGCACTTTTCTGTATCTCCAGTAAGTCCTGCAACCATTCATGGGCGCGTGCCTGACTGTAGAGTGTGTGTTCCTGATCGCTCTTGTAGAGCCAATGTGCGGCAATGCCGGCTTCCGCGAGGTGGTGCATGGCGCGGGTACGGATCTGAATTTCCAGCGGCTGCCCGTAGGGGCCGGCCAATACCGTGTGCAGGGACTGATAGCCGTTGGCTTTAGGTACGGCGATGTAATCCTTGAACCGGCCAGGAACCGGCTTGTAGAGATTGTGGGCGATACCCAGTGCCCTATAGCAGTCGTCGACGTTTTCTCCGATGATGCGGAAGGCATAAACGTCAAACACTTCGGCAAAGGGGCGCCGCTTGCGGAGCATTTTCTGGTAGAGACTGTAGAGATGCTTCTCCCTGCCGATGACTGCACAATGAGCCAGACCGGAATCCGCCAGCCGCTTTCTGATGCTGGTCTCAATGCCCGAGACAATTTCCTTGCGGTTGCCCCGCGCCTTGCGTACAGACCGATCCAGGATGCGGGCGCGGAGCGGGTACATGGCGGCAAAGCCGAGATCTTCCAGTTCCAGGCGCAGCTCATGCATGCCCAGCCGATTGGCGATAGGCGCATAGATGTCGAGCGTTTCCGCAGCGATTCGCCGGCGCTTGTGGCTGGCCATGGTGTCCAGCGTTTGCATGTTGTGCAGCCGGTCGGCCAGTTTCACCATGATGACCCGCAGATCCTTGACCATGGCCAGAAACATCTTGCGGACGTTTTGGGCCTGGGCTTCCGCACGTGATTTGCTGTCGATGCGTCCGAGTTTGGTGACGCCATCCACCAGGTCGGCCACTTCCTCACCAAATTGCCGGGCGAGTTCTTCCTTGCTGACCAGGGTGTCTTCGATCACGTCGTGCATGATCGCGGCCATGATGCCGTGCGCATCCATGCGCATATCCGCCAGTATCAGGGCGACGGAGAGCGGGTGGCAGATGTAGGGTTCGCCGGTCAGCCGCAGCTGACCCTCATGTGCCCCGTTGGCGAGTTCATAAGCGCGTTCTACGTCACTGATCTGGTCTGCATCCAGATAGCCTGACAGGACGGTACAGAGCCGCCGTATCAGCTTCTCCTGGGGAAGTTCAGTTGCCTCACGAACCGCAAGTGGCTGCATGGGGATTTAGTGAGTCTCGGTGACCCCGCCTGCGGGCAAAGAGAGGCGGGCTGGCCCGCTCAGTCAAAATCTTCATCGTCCAGATCGGGGCCTGGCGTGGGGATCGGCGGGCGGGCGAAGGCAAAGCGGTCCTGTTTGACGGGTACGTTCAGGTAGTCACGGGTGATATCACCGGCGGCAATTTCGCGCAGGGCCACCACGGTGGGTTTATCGTTCTCCCAAGATACGGTGGAAACATCAGGGTTAATCGATAATTGGCGGGCACGCTTGGCGGCAACCAGAACCAGCTGGAAACGGTTGTCGACATTATCAAGACAGTCTTCTACGGTGACTCTTGCCATGGATTATTGGCCTTTTTTAGTTGAAATGGGTGATAAAACAGGTGAGCGGTTTTACCTTAATGTGCGCCTTTTGTACAGGCGGTTCGCCACCTGCGGCGTGATTGTGGGCTGAACCCTGACGATCCAAAAAACAAAAAACGCCGGGCCGCTGTGCGCTGCCCGGCGTCATTGGGTCTGGCTTACCTGGCTCTTGATTCCAGCATGGCGACGGCGGGCAGTTTCTTGCCTTCAAGAAACTCAAGGAAAGCACCGCCTCCGGTGGAGGTGTAGGACACCTGATCTTCGATGCCGTATTTTTCGATGGCAGCCAGCGTGTCGCCGCCTCCGGCGATGGAGAACCCTTGGCTGTCGGCAACGGCCTTGGCGACGGTCTGGGTGCCGTGGCTGAACTGCTCGATTTCGAAGACGCCGACCGGGCCATTCCAGA
>SXQV01000071.1 GCA_005792805.1 Methylococcaceae bacterium
GACGCCTCCGCCGAGCGCTCTGCGGCAGCCTGTACCGTGCGCCTGAACACAGCGCCCGTTGCGGAATACCTGCGTTCGAATATCGCCCTGCTCCAATGGATGATTGACCAGTGCTACGGTGATGCGCGAACGCTTCAGCGGCGCATGGCGGCCATGGCGGAGTGGCTGGCCAATCCCCATCTGCTGGAGCCGGATGCCGATGCCGAATATGCGGAAATCATCGAAATTGACCTCGATCAGATCACCGAGCCCTTGCTGTGCTGCCCGAACGATCCCGATGATGTCAAACCGCTGTCCGCAGTGGCAGGCGTCAAAATTGACGAGGTATTCCTGGGATCATGTATGACCAATATCGGTCATTTCCGTGCGGCGGGGAAAATTCTCGACCAGTTCGGCAAGCCGGTGCCGGGCCGCCTCTGGGTCGTGCCGCCCACGCGCATGGATCAGACCGAGCTGACCGAAGAGGGCTACTACGGCATTTACGGCAAGGCCGGTGCCCGGACCGAGGTGCCCGGCTGTTCGCTTTGCATGGGTAATCAGGCGCGGGTGGCCGACAAGGCGACCGTGGTGTCCACCTCTACCCGCAATTTCCCCAATCGCATGGGGGCCGATTCCAGTGTGTATCTGGCTTCCGCCGAACTGGCGTCGGTCTGCTCCGTGCTCGGGCGTATTCCCACGCTCGCCGAGTACGCGGGCTATATGGCCGACCTCGAACAGCAGGCGGACGAGACCTATCGCTACATGAATTTTGATCAGTTGCCGGACTATGCATCAACGCATGGTTAGAGGCTGCCACAACATGGGTGCATCAGGAGGCACCGGACGGGGTGTCAGCCTGCCGCAAGCAGATCCCCGCTTCCGGTGGCTGGTGTGAGGACGTGCCGCTCGCCCCGGACTGTCGGCTTTAATTCCGGCTTCGGCAGGAGCCCCGCAGCTTGATCATCCGTCGAAACCGGCAATATATGGACGTTGGGCGGCGGCGGGTGTTGCCCCTGGTCTGGTTATCTGTCCTTATGCTGGCGGGGGTGATGGGTGGTTGCACACTCATCCAGCGGGTTGCTGTTATCCCCGCTGAAGCGGTGCGTTCGCTGTTCTTCGCTGTGGAGGCGAAGCAGGTGGTAGATCCAGTGGCTCTGCAAGATGATCTGCTGGAGTTTGCCGATACCTTCATTACGACCACAACCTTGGCCGTTGAGCGGTTAACCAGGCCGGATGGCACGATCATCGGACGGTTTGACCAGGTACGGCTTAAAAATCGTCTCATGACGGATATGCTGTCTCTGGTGTCTGGCTCGAATCAGCTCGCTAACCTCGTCCAGACGATGGTCTATGTGACTTCGGTTCGGATCAGTATTGAAGATTACTGGTTACCCAGTGCCAATGGCATTTCGGAACTGCCTCTGCTGACAGTCCTGCGGGAGCGCGAGGCCGGCCTCAACGAACTGGCGCGTGGAGTGTTGACGCCGGAGCAGCGGGCACAGCTCAAGGTTGCCATCGACGATTGGCGCAAGAATCGCAAACTGACGGAATTTGACCTCGGGACGTTCGCCAGTTTTTCTCTGGTGAATGATGTTATTGCTCACACGCAATCAAAAACGGCCGAGTCATCCAGTAGTATCTTTGCGTTGCTGGATCTGGATCCGCTTGCGGGGCTGGACCCGGCCACACGGGAGCTGACGGAAACCCGATTGTTCGGCGAACGTGCGCTGTTTTTGGGAAAGCGTATGCCACTCCTGCTGGAATTTCAGGCGGAACTGCTGGTCATGCGAACCTCCGATACCCCGGAAATCAGGCAGGTAGTCGCCAATGCCTCGCAGATTGCCTTGGCCGCTGACCGGATCGGCCAGACTTTCTCGGTATTGCCTGGACTGATCGATTCGGAGCGAAATAAATTGATCGGGGATTTCCGGGGGGAGCGCCAGGGTTTGATGGATCTCTCCAGGCAGCTGGAAAAAATGATGGGGGAATCCACCCGTACGGCGGACTCGGCTGGCAGAGCCCTGATAACGTTCAGCCAGGTGCTGGATCAGCTGAATCAGACCCCCAAAAATCCGGACTCCAGGCCTTTTGATATTCGGGACTACACTGAAGCGGCAGAAAAGGTCGAGGCGATGTCACTGCGAATCACCACTTTGCTGCGCGAACTTCAGTTGGATCTGGATAGGGTGGACGCCGAGAAAATCAGCCAGCTGACGCAGGCGGTAACCCAAGAAACCGAAAAAAGAACGGTAGCCGTTGTGGATCATGTGTACCACAGGGGGTTGTGGTTCGTGTTTTTTGCTTCGTTGATTCTGTCTTTGTGTCTGCTGCTCGCTGGGCTGGCCTATAAGTACATTTCACACAGAATGGCCGGTGCGTGATTCATCGTCCCGGAGCGGGTGGGATTGGCACCATGAAGTATCGCAGGAAATCCGGTTTGTCCGCGCAAATATGCGCCGTATGCGGGCCCGTGTTTATAGCCTTTCCGGCTAGGCCCGATTCAGGATCAGTTCCAGCACCAGCTTGCTGCCGAAATAGGCCAGCATGAGGGAGATGAAGCCCCCCAGAGTCCAGCGGATGGCCAGTCTTCCGCGCCAGCCGTAACGGGTGCGGCCCAGTAGCAGGATGGCGAAAACCAGCCAGGCCAGCAGCGAGAGGATCGTCTTGTGAGCCAGATGCTGGGCAAACATGTTTTCCAGAAACAGGAAACCGGTGATGAGTGAGAGGGTCAGCAGCAGCAGGCCGGCACCGATCAGCTGAAACATCAGGGCTTCCATGCTCTGTAGCGAGGGCAGTGAGCGCACCAGCCAGCCGTCGGGATGGCGGCTGCGCAGGCAGGCATCCTGAGCGGCCAGAAGCATCGCCTGAATCGCGGCGATGTTGAGGAAGCTATAAGCCAGCAGTGAGGAAAAAATATGGGCGGTCATCTCCCACGAATGCACCTGAATTCCTCGTGCTTCTTCCGGCACTGCCAGCTTCAGGAATAAAACGACCGCCGCGATGGGAAAAGTCACAATGGCCAGTTTATCGACGGGTCGAAACAGCGAAGCGAGTAGCAGAATGCTGTTGATGCTCAGCGTGACCAGTGCAAGAGCATTCAGGAAACTGAAGTTGGGGGTGTAACCCACGCCCTGCGACTGAAACAAAGCCGCCAGATGGCATCCCACTGCGATCAGGCCGAACACCCAGTAAGCCCATCGACCTGAAGAGGCATTTCCCATGGCCTGCGCGGAAGGCCGCAGAGACCACAGCATTAACCCCAGAGCTGTGAAATAGCCCAGTATCGCCAGGCCGCCGAGTGCATTTGAAACCATTGAGTTCGTGTCCTCCCTCCGGCTAGTCTGGCATAATGCCGCGCCTAGATGAAGCACTAAGACCCCTTATTCTCCCAAGGATGCATCGCGATGTTTGACAACCTTACCGAACGCTTAACCCTATCGCTTAAAAAGATTCGTGGTCAGGGCCGACTGACGGAAGACAACATTCAGGATACCTTGCGAGAGGTTCGCATGGCCCTGCTGGAGGCCGATGTCGCGTTGCCGGTGGTCAAGGATTTTATCGAACATGTGAAGACGCGGGCTCTGGGGCAGGATGTTCAGGGCAGTCTTTCGCCGGGTCAGGCCTTCATCAAGATCGTCAATGAAGAGCTGGTCGCCGTCATGGGCAAGGCCCATGAGAAGCTGAACCTGGCGACCCAGCCGCCCGCCGTCATCCTTATGGCGGGTTTGCAGGGGGCAGGCAAGACGACGACGGTAGCCAAGCTGGCCAAATGGCTGAAGGAAAACGAGCGTAAGTCGGTGGTGGTGACCAGTGCTGACATCTATCGCCCCGCCGCTATCGAACAGCTCAAAACACTCGCGACCGAGGTGGGGGCGGATTTCTTCCCTAGCGATACCTCGCAGTCACCCCTCGAAATTGCCGTAGGTGCCCTGGATCACGCTCGCAAACGTTACAAGGATGTCCTGATTATCGACACCGCCGGCCGGCTGCATATTGATGAGGCCATGATGGC
>SXQV01000072.1 GCA_005792805.1 Methylococcaceae bacterium
CAGATTGTTCCGTATCAGCTTGGGGACCGGACCGTCCCAACCACAGTCAATGAGAAAAAAGTGGAACCGTGGGGCGTGATGCCGGGTGACTTCAGTCGTCTGAAGTGATGCCTCGGACGCCTTCAGGTCCGGCACATGCTCAGTGGTTTTTGGTTTTGGTTTGATGAGTCGAACCGGCTGACCCGCCGGGTCAGCGGATTTTTGGGGCTGCTTTTCCTCTGCCATGATGACCACTCCTGATACTTCACTGTGCCATTAAATTTACGATCACTGCCTGGCGTCACCCTCAGCGGGCCGCAGGGGAGAGCGGTTCGCTCACCCTCAACCGCCACGACGTGCGGTTTTGGTGCCCTCGCGCACCGATGACCTTCTGGAAGGTGAACGGGCCGAGTTAACCGGCTGGCCATCCCTTGCAGCCTCCTGTTCTGCAACAGCCTCAGCCACATGGGCGGTATCCGGCCCGTCAGAACGCTCTGCCTGAGTGACTGACTCGTCCCTGGATGCCGCCGGTTCAGTCCCTGCCCTGATTTCCAGCTCTAGCGCGTGCCGGCGATCGGCCTCCAGTTTTGCCACCTCGCGCATGGGCCATACCCCGTTGACCAGGGCACCGATGGCGGCGACATTGTTCGCGATCACAGAAGCGCCTACACCAAACCCGAGGGTGAATACCCCAGTGACACAGGCAATATTGGGGGCAAGGATCATTCCCCAGCTGCGCTGAATGTTCTTGTCCAGCTTGCGGGAAATGTCACGAAGCTCACAGAGCTTACCCAGCCCCTGCTCCATGAAGACAATGTGTGCCGTGTCCGTGGCAATGGATGTCGCACCGCGCAAGGAAATGGACACATTGGCCTTCTTCAGCGCGATGGAGTCATTGATGCCGTCGCCCACAAAGCAGACCTTGCGTCCTTCCTGCTGAAGTCTCTCGACATAATCCGCCTTGTCGGCCGGGAGTACCTGGGCAAAATAACGATCCATCCCGAGTTCCTCTGCCAGTTTCCTGGTCGGTGCCTCGTGATCACCCGAAATGATGGCCAGATGCCGGATACCACGCTGACGCAGCCCCTGAATGATGTCTTTGACCTCGGGCCGCAGAGCCGCCTTCAGTTCCAGTGCGCCGCCCAGGTGGTCGTCGATCGCCACCATCACCATGGTGTCACCGTCGCTATGGACGGCATCGAGCTTCTGATCGACGGCAGACGGAATGCTGATGCCCTCCATCTCCATGTAGCGCCGGCTACCCACGCGGATAGTGTGCCCGGCAACCCCGACACTGATGCCATAGCCGACCTTGTATTGCGTGTCGTCCGTCTCGGGCAGCGCCAGTTCGAGCTCTTCCGCCTTGTGCAAAATGGCCAGCGCGATGGGGTGGTGGAACTTTCGTTCAGCCGCCGCTGCATAGAGCAGGACTTCTTCCGGATGGTGACCATTGGCGGTAACGATTTCGCCCACCTCTGGCCGCTCCCGGGTCAGCGTGCCGGTCTTGTCGAACAGTACCGTATCCACCTCGTTCATCAACTCCAGGGCGCGGCCATCCTTGACCAGGATACCTTTCTGGGCACACAGGGCCAGAGAGGAAAGCATGGCTAGCGGAGCGGCCATCCGAATACCGGTCCCCAGGTCACAATTGACCACAGCCACCGCGCCAAGCGGACCGAGCGCCGAATAGGCGAGCCCTCCAACAGCCAGTGTGGGCAATACGGCCATGTCCGCCAGCCGCTCACCCTTGTTTTGCGAGGTGAGTTTGTAACCGGCCGTATCATTGAGAATCTGGGTGATCTTGGCAGAAGCGGTCTCGCTGCCCGCCTGCTCAACCGAGACAAAAATTTTGCCGGCCACCAGAATGGTCGAAGCGAAGACACGATCGCCCACACCCTTTTCAGCCGGGGTCGACTCCCCGGTCAGGGCATGCTGATCGATCATCGCCATGCCGTCGACTATGTGCCCATCGACAGGAACCATGTCGCCGGTGTGCACGGCAACGATGTCACCTTCACCGACCTTATCAAGTGACACCTCAATTTCGGCCCCATCCTTCACCAGCCAGACAAATCTCGGCTGCTTGCCAAAGGCGTTGAGCAGCATTTTGCGGGAATTATCTTCGGTCTTTTTAACCAGGAGCCGTCCGAGCGAGAGACACCAGGACATGATGGCTCCGGGAAAAATCTGCATCGTACCGAGACAGCCCAGCACGACGACAGAATCGAGCAAATCCACACCGAGGCGGCGCTCCTTGACGACCACATCATAGGCCCCCTTGACGCTGGGGATGGCGGTATAGGCAAACAAACCGGCGGCCACGGGCAGCAGCGGGGGAAATGCAAACTGTGCCGCTGCGGCCACCGGGACCGATACGCTACAGATGGCCAAGTCCAGATCAAGCTTGTCCAGCTCTTCCTGGTGCTCTGCATTCGCCAGGGCCCCGTCGATGATCTCGATGACGTTGGACCAGCTCAAACGCCGGGGATCGTAATCGACCTGAACCGTACAGCGCAGGGAGTGCGTTTTGTAACGATCAACCCCGAGAACGCTCATCAGCTCACGCTCGATGGCCTCACACAGCCCGCCCTTGCGATAGAGAACGGGATTTTTCAGCCGGATGGAGCCAGTACCGCGAGCAACAATCTGCCACCCACTGACTATGTTTTCGTAACGGTGGTACCGAATCGCGCCATGACGATCTGTCGCCGTTGCCAACGGGGAGATCACAGGTGCCTGATTCGACGCTTTTGCTGCTACCGAAGACAGTTCAGCCTTGACCTCATCCCCTTCGCCGCAGACCAGGCAGGCGGCAAGACGAGTGAGCACTTCCTTGGGCGAGAATCGTGCCGCGTCGTAGTGCAGATCAATCGACGCCTGCTGACCTCCGGATACAGAAAGACCGCGTAGTTCCCTGGCGCTAAACGCCCGCCGCATAAAGCGCGGAAAATCGGGGGACTCAAGGGAGGTTAAGAGAGGCTTGCTCGAAACCCGGATGGTGCCGGGATGGGGGAAGCTGACGGAGACTTTTTCAGAATCGACGGATTCATACTGCCGATGCGGCGAGTGGGGCATGACTACCTCTTAGTTTCCTAAGTTGGGACGGGGGGCTTCAGCAAAAAGCCAAGCCCCAGGCTAAGGCGCCGCTGGGATCAGGATTCGGTTCCCGGCGTTTGACTGGAAGGATTTTTGGCCTCGTTCAGCGCTTCGATCGCCGCCCGGCCGCCGTCGATGAAGCCCTCAACGATGGGGTTTTCCTGCGGTATTGAGCGGGCAACGAACACGGCCGCATAAACGATTCCGTAAGACAGCATGTAGGAACTGGTGTAACCGAATCGCGAGACGGACTGAGTCATTCCAGCGCTGGCTTCGCGCACGCGCTCACGGGCACGGCTGGCATCCTCGGAAGCGTTATGGATCGCATCCCGCATCGCATCAGAGATGGAGCTGAGCGGATCATGGGTGACGTCATCGGCAGTTGCTGCTTTTGCCATGTTGGGTTTCTCCAGTTTGGTATTGTTAATCGGGAATCGATGGGGGCTTGATCTGGGCAAATGTCCAGGTGAACGGGAGCCATGATAACCTGCCCATCCAAGACCTGACTATCCCAACTCCAATGAATGCAATGGTTTCAATTTGAGTCTTGCGGCCACGGACATGCACACCAGAAAATACGCGGCCCATCCGGAAGAATAGCCTATACCCAATTGAATGAAGGTTCGGTGAACGTTTCGTGAAGTTTTCGGGAAGAAACGCTGTATGCGCAGTACGGCAAGCGGCAGATGGAAGCCGAAGCACCCGGACAGACACAGAGAGGCCGAACAGGTGTTAATTTATGCACTGATTCTGACCTCGCCCCGTCACGAATACCCGTAGAGGGCTGGTCCGGCCTCCCAAATAAAGCGACCAAAATGATCATCGGCATTCTCAATCGAAAAGGTGGGGTGGGTAAAACCAGCCTTTCTACCAATCTGGCCTCCGCCCTTTGCCTGTCTGGCAGTCGCGTTCTCCTGGTGGATGCCGACCCGCAGGAAAGCGCCCTTGACTGGCAAGCCAGCCGGGCAGGAGAGACGCTTTTCCCGGTTGTGGGGATGGCCAAGCCGACGCTGCATAAAGACGTGCCTGAGCTGGCTAAAAATTATGATCACATCCTGATCGATGGACCTCCTGGCATCAGTGAGCTCACCCGCTCGGCCATGATGGCCTGCAACCTGGTGGTCATTCCGGTACAGCCCTCGCCCTATGATGTCTGGGCGGCGGACGAGACCGTTAAGCTGCTGAATGAAATCACGCTTTCCAACGACCGGATCAAAGGGCTCTTTGTCATCAATCGCAAGGTAAAAAATACCGCGCTGGGCCGCGATGTGGCGGATGCACTCGGCGACTATTCCATTGCCGTTGCCAAAACCGCGATTACACAGCGGATTATCTTCGCTGAAAGTGCGGCTTCCGGTTTATCGGTTCTGGAACTCTCCCCCCAGGGTCCCGCGACCAGG
>SXQV01000073.1 GCA_005792805.1 Methylococcaceae bacterium
ATCGATTTTTTGCTGGGTTATCTGCGCTGGCTGTTGCCTCGCCGGCCAGATTTCAAGCTGGTAATCACCTCCGCCACCATCGACCCGGAGCGTTTTGCCACCCATTTTGGGAATGCGCCCATCATCAATGTGTCCGGGCGAACCTTCCCCGTGGAGGTTCGTTATCGGCCAGTGGAGATCGAAGAGGGCGACGAGACCGACAAGGCCGAACAGGTGGCCATCCTGAATGCGGTAGACGAGCTCTGGCGTGAACTGCCGGGTGACATCCTCATTTTTCTCAGCGGCGAGCGGGAGATTCGCGAGACCGCTGAATCCTTGCGCAAGCACCATCCGGCGAAGTGCGAAATCCTGCCGCTGTATTCGCGGCTGTCGCAATCGGAGCAGGAAAAGGTATTCCGGCCAACGGGTTCGCGCCGCATCGTGCTGGCAACCAATGTGGCCGAGACCTCGCTGACGGTGCCCGGTATCCGCTCGGTGATCGATACCGGGTATGCCCGTATCAGCCGGTATTCGCACCGCAGCAAATTGCAGCGCCTGCCGATCGAAAAGGTATCGCGGGCTTCGGCCAACCAGCGGTCCGGGCGTTGTGGCCGCGTCGGTCCGGGCATCGCCATTCGGCTGTACTCGGAACAGGACTTTGGCAACCGGCCCGAGTTTACCGATCCGGAAATTCTCCGCACCCACCTGGCCGCCGTGATCCTGCAAATGCACGCGCTGAAGCTGGGCGACATTTCGCGGTTTCCGTTTGTCGAGCCGCCCGATCCGCGACTGATCCGCGATGGCCTGCGCACCTTGCAGGAAATCAATGCGCTGGATGAGCGCAATCAGTTGACCGGGCTTGGCCGGAAACTGGCCAAATTGCCGGTCGATCCCAAATTGGGACGCATGCTGCTGGCCGGTGCTGACGAGCATTGCCTCACCGAGATCGCCATCATCGTTGCGGCACTGAGTGTGCCGGACCCACGCGAACGTCCGGTCGAAAAGGCTGCTCACGCGGACCAGAAACATGCCCGCTTCAAGGACGAGCAATCCGATTTTCTCTCGCTGCTCAAGCTCTGGCAGGATTTCGAGGCGCAGAAGCAGCACCTGTCGCGCGCCAGGCTGCGCCAATACTGCCGTGACAGTTTTCTGTCCTATGTGCGCATGACCGAATGGCATGACATCCACGGCCAGATCATGGAGGTCATCAAGGGCGAGCTGGAGCTGAGGCTGAATCAGGTGCCCGGCGAGTTTGCTGAAATTCACCGGGCGTTACTCGCCGGGCTGTTATCCAATGTCAGCCTGCGTCAGGAACAGGCCGAATATACCGGTGCGCGTGGCCCCCGGCTGTTCATTCATCCCGGCTCATTTCTGTTCAAGGCCAAGCCGAAATGGATCATGTCAGCCGAACAGGTCGAGACGACCAAGGTTTACGCCCGGACGGTGGCCAAAATCGAGCCGGAATGGATTGAGCAAGTCGGCGCGCATCTGGTCAAGCAGCAGCATTACGACCCGCATTGGGAGCGGAAAGCGGCCAGGGTAGCGGTTCATGAGCGCACCTTGCTGTTTGGCCTGACGATTCAGGCCGGGCGGAAAATTCCTTACGAGCGGGTCAATCCTGTGGAAGCGCGTGCAATGTTCATCCGTCATGCCCTGGTGCAGATGGATTACGACAGTAAAGCACCGTTCTTTTTGCATAATCTGAAGCTGCTGGAGGCGGCCGATTATCTGCAACAGAAGGGGCGGCGGGTCGATCTGCTGGTGGATGAGGCCTGGTTGTACGGCTACTTCGACGAGCGTATCCCGCAGGAGGTGGTGAACGGTGTGACTTTCGAGCGCTGGCGCAAAGACGCGGAAAAGCGGGAGCCGGAGCTGCTCAGGCTGACCGCCGGTGATATTACTGCCAAGGAAGATGCCTCGCTGGATGCGCGGAATTTTCCCGATCACTTTCAGTTCGGGCCGCTGAGGATTCCTCTGGAATACCGGTTCGAGCCAGGCCACGAAGAAGACGGTGTCACGGCCATTGTTCCGCTGCATCTGCTGAACCAGCTGGAGCTGGACCCGTTCCGCTGGCTGGTGCCAGGCCTGCTGCGTGAAAAACTGGCCGCGCTGATCAAGTCATTGCCGAAAACTCTGCGAATTCACTTTGTGCCGGTGCCGGATCATGTTGAACGGCTGATGCCGATGCTGGATTTCGGCCAGGGGTCTTTTTATGGCCAGGTATCGGCCGCGCTGAAAAAAACCGGAGGCATTGCGGTATCAACGCAGTCCTTCCGCGAGGACATGCTGCCCGAGCATCTGCGCATGAATTTTGCCGTGGTCAATGAGGTCAATCAGGTCATAGACCGCTCTCGCAATCTGGAGGAGCTGAAGCGTCGTCATTCCGCCGATGCCGGAAAGAACTTCCAGCAGCTTGCCCGTCAGGCTTACTTGCATACCGGGAGCATGACCTGGGATTTCGGCGCATTACCCGAGTGCTTCGATGGTGAGCATGACGGGCAGAAAGTCTATGGCTTTCCGGCCGTGGTGGATGAGGGTGAAACCGTCGGTGTGCGCGTGTTTGAAACACCGGAAGCCGCAGCAAGCCAGCAGGCGCTGGGTTTATCCCGGTTGTTCCGCTTGACGCTGGCAAAGGATTTGAAATACCTGAAAAAAAACCTGGCGGTGAACGCCCAGGCCGAGCTGCTTTACAAGCAGCTGGCTCCCCACCCATTCCTCCATGGCGATCTGAGCGGTGCCCGCGATCTGCGCGACGATGTGCTGGATCGTCTGATGGCGGCGCTGTTTCTGGAGGGGCAAGCGGATGTGCGCAGCGCCGAGGCGTTTGCCTCGCGGCTACGGGCGCATCGGGCCGAACTGGTGCTGAAGGCTGAAGAAATGGCCAAAACCGCGCAGACATTAATGCTGGCCTACGGGGAGGTGCAGGCGCGGCTAAAAGCCTGCCGGATTGGGGCCGTCAAGGAGGACGCGGAGTCGCAGTTGGGGTCGCTGCTGTATCGCGGCTTTTGGCTGGTCACCCCCTATCTGCATATCCGGGAAATGCCGCGTTATCTCAAGGCGCTGGTCAATCGCCTGGAAAAAGCTCCGCAAGATCCGCTACGCGATCTCAGACAGTTCAGGGAGATCCAGTCGTTTCTGGAGCGCTATTGGATGGCGGTCAAGTCCAGTCACGGCAGGATCGTTCCTGAGCGCGACGGATTCCGCTGGCAGCTGGAGGAGTTTCGCGTCTCGCTGTTCGCCCAGCAACTGAAGACACCTTGCCCGGTGTCAGCCCGGCGAATGGAAGAAGCGTGGCAGCGTGGCGGCTACGGCGCATAGCGGCGGCCACCGTGCGGGTCGTTGTTCAGCTCCTGGGTTTGAGTAGTTCGGCCATCAGTCCGAGATGCGGTTGCAACAGGGGCACCTCCGGAATTTTCCATGCCTTGCCGGTGACCCGGTCCAGGAGATTGCCCAGCCAGACCTTGTTGGAGCGAGCCTCGTTGAGCATCAGGTGATACGTCTCGCCGTCCTGTAGCAGGACGAAATTATCCAGCCAGACCTCAATGGGTTCCGCTTCACCCTGAAGCCTTGTCCGGATAAAGGCCTTGCGGCGGTCGAGGTCGAATTCAAAATCGGTCAGAGTGGCGATGCCTTTCAGCACGATATTGCCGGCCCACAGAATCAGGGCTTTGGGTGTCCATTTGATGGCGATCTTGATCAGACTGGCTTTGAGGCTCATGTTCGGTTTTGATTAGGGAGAGTTAATTGGGGTATGGAAGTAATGACATTTCTGCCGTTGGCTCAGCGGAACCCTCGTTGGCTGAGCGGAGCCGAAGCCAGCTCCCTTGACTTCGGCTACTTCGGCTCCGCTCAGCCAGCGGTTTCAATCTGGCTCAGCGCCGGGATCCTCCGGGCGGGCAAAGTTTCAGTGACTCCATGACTGCCGTCAACCCTGTTCCGCGCCAGTAACAGGCCAGGAACGTCGTTAGCGCCTGAAAGCGGTTAAACTTTCCCCCAATCATTGGTTTGTGGATTAAGAGTCATGAAGATCGGTACCGCCTTGACCCCCGGCGCGACGCGCGTGATGTTGCTCGGTAGCGGTGAGCTGGGAAAGGAGGTGGCAATCAGCCTGCAACGCTATGGCGTTGAAGTCATCGCCGTTGACCGTTATGCCGGTGCTCCTGCCCAGCAGGTGGCGCATCGGGCTCGTGTAATCGATATGACGGATGCGGTCGCGCTGAAGCAGCTGGTGGAGAAGGAGCGGCCTCATTTTATCGTGCCGGAGATCGAGGCCATTGCCACGGACGCACTGGAAGAAATCGAGCGTGCGGGGCAGGTGACCGTCATCCCGACGGCGCGGGCCGTCCGGCTGACGATGAATCGGGAGGGGATTCGGCGGCTGGCCGCAGAAGAGCTGGGCTTGCCTACCTCGCTCTACGTGTTTACTGACTCGATCGAGGGCTTAAGGGTGGCGGCCAGTCGCGTGGGCTTCCCCTGTTTTGTCAAGCCGATCATGTCATCTTCGGGCAAGGGCCAGTCGGTGCTGCTCAGTCCGGCGGATGTTGACAGGGCATGGGCACATTCCCAGGAAGGTGGCAGGGTTCAAAATACCCGCATCATCGTCGAGGGGAAGATTGAGTTCGATTTTGAAATCACCTTGCTGACCGTGCGTTCGCTCAATGAACAGGGTGAAGCCGGTATCTCGTTCTGTGAACCGGTGGGACATGTTCAGCAGCAGGGCGATTATGTCGAGAGCTGGCAACCGCAAGCCATGTCAGCTGCGGCCCTGCAAGAGGCCAGACGAATCTCGCGGGCGGTGGTGGACAACCTGGGTGGATGCGGTCTGTTTGGGGTCGAACTGTTTGTGAAGGGAGATCAGGTGTGGTTCAGTGAAGTCAGCCCCCGGCCACATGACACGGGGATGGTGACGATGATTACCCAGTCGCAAAGCGAATTTGAACTGCATGCCCGCGCCATTCTGGGGTTGCCGGTCTCCACCGCGTTGCGGCAGCCGGGTGCCAGCGCCGTCATTTATGGGGGGGTCGATGCCAAGGG
>SXQV01000074.1 GCA_005792805.1 Methylococcaceae bacterium
GGCCGGCGTTCACTCCGGGGATTCGGCTTGCTCTATCCCGCCTTATGATTTGAGTCCGGCTCTGCAAGACAAGATTCGGGAACAGGTGCGCTTGCTGGCAAATTCACTGGGCGTGGTCGGGCTCATGAACACACAGTTCGCAATCAAGGGCGACGATATTTATATCCTCGAAGTAAACCCACGGGCATCCCGTACGGCACCCTTCGTCTCCAAGGCGACGGGCTATCCGCTGGCCAAGATCGCCGCACGCTGCATGGTGGGCAAGACCCTGGATGAGCAGGGAGTGATGCAAGAACGGATTCCTGAATACTATTCGGTCAAGGAGGCGGTATTCCCGTTTATTAAGTTCCCCGGTGTTGACCCCTTGTTGGGGCCGGAAATGAAATCCACCGGTGAGGTGATGGGCGTGGGTAAAACTTTCGGTGAAGCCTATGCCAAAGCCCAGCGGGCCGCGAGTGTTCGCTTGCCGCAGAGTGGCAACGTGTTTATCAGTATTCGCCAGAGTGACCGGGTTAAGGTTCTCCCCATTGCCAGAGACTTGCTAGCCAAGGGCTTTAAGCTGGTTGCGACCCGTGGCACGGCCAAGTCGCTGGAGGATGCCGGTATACCCTGCACCATCGTCAATAAGGTTTATGAGGGCCGCCCCCACGTCGTGGACATGATCAAGAATGGCGAACTGCAGTTCATCATTAATACCACCGAGGGTAAGAAGGCGATTTCCGACTCGTTCACCATTCGTCGCCAGGCCCTGCAGGATCAGGTGACCTATACCACCACCATTTCCGGTGCCTGGGCAACCTGCTCGGCGCTGGGTGAGATGGAGGCTGGGGGCGTTAATTGCCTTCAAGACTTACACAAAACCCTTAACTGATCCTCGGCAAGCTCGGACAGGCCACAAACGCTATGCACAAAGTACCTCTGACGGCGCGCGGAGCACAAAAGCTCCGTGAGGAACTGACCCACCTGAAAACCGTGGTTCGTCCCAAAATAACCGGAGCCATCGCTGAGGCGCGGGCGCACGGGGATTTGAAAGAAAATGCCGAATACCATGCTGCCCGTGAACAGCAGAGTTTCAGCGAGGGACGCATTAAGGAAATCGAAAGCAAGTTGTCTAATTGCCAGATTATCGATGTGACTCAGGTCAGCGCGCATGGCAAGGTGGTGTTCGGCGCCACGGTCGATCTGGCAGATGCGGAAACTGGCGACGAGGTGACTTACCAGATCGTTGGAGAAGATGAGGCCGATATCAAAAATGGCATGATTTCGGTTACTTCGCCCATCGCCAGAGCGCTCATCGGTAAACGCGAGGGAGATGTGGCGACGGTTCAAGCCCCCGGTGGAGTCAGAGAATTCGATATCTGTGAAGTCAGGTATATCTGACAGGCTTTTATCGTGTTAGGTAGTTAACCCAACTCAGTGTTTTCTAGGGGTTTTCCGATATAGAGTGATCACATGGCCAATGGCCTGGATCAATTCGGCGGATGAATCGGCACAAATCTGCTGGATCATGATCTTGCGGTCTTCGCGATCCGCCGCGTTGACCCGGACCTTGATCAGCTCGTGATGCTCCAGGGCAAGATCGATCTCGTTCAACACCGCCGCCGTCACGCCGTTCTGACCGGTAATAACGACCGGTTTCAGTGAGTGGGCCTTGGTCCGCATGAATTTCTTTAGTTCGGGTTTCACTCGATGTCTCTTTCCTTACGTTAGTTATTTGGCTTGAATTATGGCGCGGAGTCGAAGCAGCGGGCGCTGGTTGTCCGAGCATTTTTCGGATGAATACGTTAAGCAAGCCCAGGCTTTGGGTTATCGCTCGCGGGCGGTATTCAAGCTGAAGGAGCTGGACGAGCGGGAAGGGCTGCTAAAACCGGGTATGGTTGTCGTTGATCTGGGGGCGGCTCCTGGGGGATGGTCCCAGTACGCCGCTCAGCAGACCGGAAAAAAGGGGGCGATTATAGCGCTCGATCTTCTGCCGGTGGAAGAGTTGCCCCATGTGACTTTCATTCAGGGCGATTTCCGGGAAGATGCGGTTCTGGCGCAGCTGATGGACGTGCTGGGCGGAAGGCCGGTGGACCTGGTGCTTTCAGACATGGCACCCAACATGAGTGGGAACCGGATTGTTGACCAGGCCAGGGGAATGCACCTCGCCGAGCTGGCTTTGGAAACTGCCCGCGACCTACTCAAGCCTGGGGGCGACTATGTGACGAAATTGTTCCAGGGCCCTGATGTCGATGGCTACGTGAAGTTGGTGAGAGACCTGTTCGCCAAGGTGTCGGTTCGTAAACCCAAGGCATCACGGGATCGCAGTCCCGAAGTCTACCTAGTGGGGCGCGGCCGGAAGTCGGGGTAGGTAACGCCCGACGGCAGACTGATCTCTACAGTTTGCGATCAGTGGGTATCTGTCTGATCAGACAGCCTAATCGGCGAATCCAGAATTTCAATCTGCTTGCCGCTTTGCCTGGGCCAAGCATTGAGTACGGCTTTCACCAAAGTCGCCAGCGGTATCGCAAAGAACAC
>SXQV01000075.1 GCA_005792805.1 Methylococcaceae bacterium
CAGCACGCCGGACTCGATCCGTTTAAACTGAAGGCCGCTATCGAGCAAAAACTAAAGGTCATTTTTTCTTACGTCTCGGTAACCTCTAATGTGAGGCAACGACTCTGACCTAGGGTTACATTTCTTTATGAGGCAATGCGCTGGCTGGATTACCCAGCCACTGCTTCCCATGCTCTGCCAGAAGGCCCCATTTGCATAAGTGGTGTTGAAACCGTCAAGCGCCGTGTTGCCATTCACGTAAAGACGGTACTGCGGAGTAATCGTCACCCATCCCACATTCGGCGCTGGCTGCATGAAAAGCGTGAAGTGGCGTGTTCCCACATCAAAAAAGCAGCCGCCAGAGTTCTTTCTCTCCGTATACTGGCTGACCGAGCCACCGGAGGGGGCGTACTGATTCCAGTCAGTCAAGCCATTATCGTACCAACAGTTGCTTCCACCCGTTATATGCGCGGTTAGTCTTGGGTAGCCATCACCGTTCTGAACGACGGTGTTTTTGATGTTGACATCGACGCCCAGTCCAGCCTGCGCGGCCATTGGCGCTGCCAGCAAGGCAATGAGGAAGAGACGGTTTTTCATTGGGTAACCTCGTGATTTGCGTTGATAATTGAAAATGCGGGCGCTTGCCATCGATGGTGCACCGTGGGGTCTGGCGTCAGGATGTGGCACTACTTTTTTCTTCCTGATGGCGACTCGCCGTGCCATGGCCAAACCACTGTGGGCCTTCGGTAGAAGCCTCGCCCGGCTCGTGGATGTTATCACCCCCCCCCCAATTAGAAGGAAAATGTCTGATATTTTCTGTCAATGCGAAGGGAACTCCGGCCAGTTCGAACATGACTCAGGAAATCCTGCATGCAAAAACTCATTACTCGGGGTGGCCATGAATAAACCGACGACAGTTGACCCGGTCGAACTTGCTCATTTTGAGAGGCTGGCAAAGCTCTGGTGGGATGACGCTGGGCCATTTTGGCCTTTGCATGCGATGAATGGGCTTCGCGCGGACTACATTCGTGATCAATGTATTCAGCAACTAGGATTGCCCGCTGACCCGGCTCAGCCCCTGCGCGGTTTGCGTGTTCTCGATATTGGTTGCGGCGGAGGAATATTGAGCGAGGCCATTGCCCGAATGGGTGCCGAGGTCCATGGCGTCGATATGGTTGCGAAGAATATCCAGATCGCACGGACGCATGCGGCAGGACAAGAGCTCAAGCTTGTCTACGAATGTTGTACTGCGGAACAGTTAGCCGATCGGGGCGAGCTGTATGATGCGGTCCTGAACATGGAAGTCGTGGAACACGTGGCCGATTTGCCCTTGTTCATGCGCAGTTGCGCCCAAGTGGTCCGCCCAGGCGGGGTAATGATGATCGCCACGATCAACCGCACACTGGCGTCGTTCTTTGGTGCCATTATTGGGGCGGAGTATGTGTTGCGGTGGCTGCCAAAAGGCACGCATCACTGGCGAAAATTTCCCCAACCAAAGGAATTGGAAGAGCTTCTGACGGCGAATGATCTCGCTGTGGTTGAGCGTAAGGGGGTAACAGTTAACCCCCTTACGCATCAGTTTCGCCTGACCCGCTACGAGGGGATGAACTACGTGCTGGTTGCGGTGCGGTCGCAGGTGTCTGCCAACTTAACGTGAACGCAAATTAGCCGGGCCACAACTCCCCAATGTAGGTTCGGCGAAAATCGAAAATTGCGTTTAGACGTTGTTTGATGAAAGCCATATGGACCAGCTCCCCGAGCCAACCCCACGGCATGACGTAATGCACGGTATCGGTCATCTCTATGCCGTCGGCAACGGATTCAAAGCAGTGCTCATGAAACCAGAAGCGAAACGGCCCTATCCGCTGTTCATCCACGAAGCGATGAAGTGGCTCTACGTGTTTGATTTCCGTCACCCAAGCCATCGGAATGCCGGCGACGGCGGCAATTTTATAGGTGATGATCAACCCCGAGTAAATCTCCTCTGGCACGGCCGAGGTGATCCGAAAGTTCAGAAAGCCGGGAGTAATGGCTTCCAGATTTCTGGGTGTAGAAAAAAACGGCCAGGCATCCTCCAGGCGGATGGGAATAAATTGCTTGCGGGTGAGGTGATGAATAGTCATGTGCGGGCTTGTAACCTTCAATCAATGAATCGATGAATTTCAATGGCAGCGGAGCTTGGCTTGCATTGCGGTGGCGCGTCCTATCCCACCCCATATCATGCGAATTCAGATGAACTCGCTGAATAAAACCGGCTTTGAAATGCGGCCAATTTACAGGAATTAAAAACATGGTGAGCCTATGACCGCACAAGCCATTACCGTCCTTTACGATGGTGGATGCCCGCTTTGCCGCCGTGAAATAAATCACTATCGGCGCATTGCCGTGGATTTGCCTATCGAATGGGTGGACGTATGCCTGGCTGAGTGTGATTTGGCTCGATTTGGCCTCACTCGGCAGGACGCCATGCAGCTATTCCACGTCGTTGATGCGACGGGCACCCTGCGCGTGGGCGCTCAAGCCTTTATCGCTCTATGGTCGGTGTTGCCCGGATATCGGTGGCTGTCAAAGTTATGCCGTGGGCTTGGCCTTGCGCCTCTGCTGGAGTTTGTCTACGTGCGCTTTGCGGGCTGGCATTATCGACGCCGGTGCCGCGATGGCGTTTGCGGGCTCCCACCCGAGGCACCTCGATCATGACAACAGCAATCATCTGGTTTCGGCGTGATCTGCGCCTGGCTGACAATCCGGCCTTGCTGGCTGCACTCGCGGCGGCCGATACCGTTATTCCGGTTTACATCCATCCGCTGTCCCAGGATTCGCCCTGGCCGATGGGGAGCGCCAGTCGCTGGTGGTTGCACCACAGCCTGAAATCGCTGGATTCCTCCCTCCGTTCCTTGGGTTCCGGCTTGCTGATCCGCCGTGGTGAGCCGCTCGAAGTTTTGAGGGATCTGATTGCAGCAACCGGGGCTGATTGGATCTACTGGAATCGGCTCTATGAGCCCAGTGAGATCGCCCGTGACACCCGTCTCAAACAGGCTCTCAGAGAAGACGGGCTAGC
The DNA here is from genome assembly GCA_005792805.1 of Methylococcaceae bacterium. Classification (GTDB taxonomy): domain Bacteria; phylum Pseudomonadota; class Gammaproteobacteria; order Methylococcales; family Methylococcaceae; genus UBA6136. Next base: position 3,038 of record SXQV01000075.1, read on the forward strand.
CGTCGAAACCTGCAACAGCCGTCTGCTTTATGAGCCCTGGGAGATCAAACGGACAGGTGGTGAGCCGTATCGGGTATTTACGCCGTTCTGGAAATCAATGCAGGCCCTGGGGCTGCGTCGCCCGCCAGAGCCTGCTCCAAGGGCCATGCCGCCCTTGCCTGAAGGGCTTCAAGGTGAATCCCTGGATCAATTGCAGCTGCTGCCGAGAATTTCCTGGGATAAGGGATTCTATGCGTTCTGGCCGGTTGGTGAGTCGGCGGCCCAAGCGCGGTTGGATGAGTTCAGCGACACAAGTCTGGCGTGCTATAAGACCGGGCGGGATCATCCCGGTCAAGCTGGTACGTCGCGATTATCTCCGTATCTTCATTTTGGTGAGATTTCGCCCAGGCAAATCGTTGACTCCCTGCTTCGTGACCGGGAGTTTGGTCTGGGGGCAGCAGGCGAAAGCTATCTCCGTGAGATCGCCTGGCGAGAATTTGCCGCACACTTGTTGTTTCATTGTCCCGGCACGGCTGAACAACCGCTGGATCGCCGGTTTCTGCGTTTTCCCTGGCGCACGGAATACGCGGAAGACCTCAGTCACTGGCACCGTGGCGAGACCGGCTTCCCTGTTGTCGATGCGGGGATGCGCGAACTTTGGCACACAGGCTGGATGCATAACCGGGTCCGCATGATCG
>SXQV01000076.1 GCA_005792805.1 Methylococcaceae bacterium
AGGGTGTCAAGGCCTTGGGTATGGAAACCTGCGTGACGCTGGGTATGCTCTCTGATAGCCAGACTCATCGGTTAAAGGAGGCGGGGCTCGATTACTACAACCATAATCTGGATACTTCTGAGGCCTATTATTCTGAGATCATCACGACTCGCACTTATCAGGACCGTCTGGATACGCTGGAGCGGGTGCGGGAAGCTGGCCTGAATGTCTGCTGTGGCGGAATTGTCGGGATGGGCGAGGATGATGAGGACCGGGCGGCGCTGTTGGTTCAACTCGCCAATCTCCCCAAACATCCCGAGAGTGTCCCGATCAACAGACTGGTTCAGGTCGAGGGGACTCCGCTGGACAAAACCGCCCCGCTCGATTCGCTGGAGTTTGTCAGGATGATCGCTGTAGCTCGTATCATGATGCCGCGTTCGCGGGTTCGGCTCTCGGCGGGGCGTTCGGACATGAGTGATGAAATGCAGGCGCTGTGTTTTCTTGCGGGTGCCAACTCCATCTTTTACGGGGAACGGTTGCTGACTACGGATAACCCCGTGGCAGATGAGGACAAGCAGTTGTTCCGGCGGCTCGGTCTGAAAATGGCTGGATTTTATGCGCATGTCTGAAGTGGCTTGCTGCTAAGCTCCAGTCAGCTGCGTTGGTCATGGGTGAGTGGGGTTCCCTCAGCGATCGGCTGGTGGATATCGAGCGTCATGGGCGCTATCGTCGTCGCAGGACGGTCGAATCCCCGCAGGGAGCCGAGATTCTTGTCGATGGTCACCGGCTGATCAATTTTTGCAGCAATGACTATCTGGGGCTGGCCAACCATCCTCTGGTGGTGGCTGGGCTGCAGCGGGGTGCGTCCGAGTTTGGGGTGGGTTCCGGGGCTGCGCATTTGGTCTGTGGCCACAGTGGTCCTCATCAACGATTGGAAGAGGAACTGGCAGCTTTTACGCGTCGTGATCGGGCGCTGCTGTTTTCTACGGGTTATATGGCCAACCTGGGTGTGATGTCCTCTCTCTTGGGGCGAGGAGATGTGGCGTTTGAGGATAGGCTGAACCATGCGTCCTTGCTGGACGGTGTGCGCCTTTCCGGTGCGAGGCTGAAGCGCTACGGACATGCGGATCTTGCGATGCTCCAGACAGAAATTGTTGGGAAAACGTCTGGTGAAGTTTTGATCGCTAGTGATGGCGTATTCAGTATGGATGGTGATCTGGCCCCGGTGGCCGGGCTGGCTGGTGCGGCAAAGGCGCATGGCGCGTGGCTGATGATTGACGATGCTCATGGCTTGGGTGTGATGGGCAAAAAGGGCGGCGGACTTATGGAAGTCATGGGGCAGTCACAGGAGGATGTGCCAGTATTGGTCGGTACGCTGGGCAAGGCGTTTGGCACATTTGGGGCTTTTGTGGCGGGTTCCGATGATTTGATTGAGTATCTGATTCAAAGGGCGCGAACCTATATCTACACCACGGCCCTGCCACCGGCTGTCGCTGAGGCAACGCGAGCCTCATTGCTCCTGGTGGCAGCTGATTCCTGGCGACGTGAGCTGTTGACCGTGCGGATTCAACAATTCAGGCAGGGAGCCCGGCAGTTGGGCTTGCAGTTGACCGATTCAATGACGCCTATCCAGCCCTTGGTGGTGGGTGATAACCGGGCTGCTCTTAGGGCTAGCGAGGATCTGCGTGCATCCGGCTTTTTGGTGAGCGCCATTCGGCCTCCTACCGTTCCCGATGGGACGGCCCGGTTGCGAGTGACTCTCACCGCCGCACATACCGAAGAGCAGGTGGACCGGTTGCTGGAGGCCATGCCCCGGGTGTTGTTAAACAGGCAGGCCCATAAAGATGGGAATGGGGTGGATGAGTGAAAGGCCCCCGTGCCTCGGGTGTTTACGTTGAGCGCTTTGGTAGTGGCCCTGATCTGGTCATGCTGCACGGTTGGGCCATGCATGGCGGTTTGTTGCGGGATCTTGCCGAGCGGTTATCGGCCTGCTATCGGGTCAGCTTGATCGATCTGCCGGGGCATGGCGGCAGTGGACCGATAGATGATTACTCTCTGGCCTCGGTGACGGACAAATTACTTGAGGTGGCCCCTTCTTCGGCGCACTGGCTGGGTTGGTCGTTGGGCGCGCTACTGGCCATCGGGGTTGAATCTGCTCATCCCGGCCGGGTGAGAAGTCTCGCGATGATTGCCGGCTCGCCCCGCTTTACTGCCGGGATCGGCTGGCCGGGTGTCGATCTTTGCTTGCTGGAACAAATGGCGTCAAATCTCGAACAGGACTTTTCTGGCACTTTGAAGCGTTTCATCGCGCTTCAGGTTTTTAGTCAAGATAACGCCCGTGAACTGACCAAACGCATCCAGGAAATTATCGATGAGCGTCCTGTGCCTGATGCGGGTGCTCTGCGTGGGGGCTTGGCTTTGCTTCGGGGCGCGGATTTTCGGCCGGTTCTGGCAGCGTTCCAAAAGCCGGTACTTGCGATTCTTGGTGCGCAGGACCGATTGGTTCCTAAGGCCGTGGCACCTGAATTACTCCAATTGAATGCGGACATGGAGGTTCATGAATTGTTCAGCGCGGCGCATTTGCCGTTTCTGACTCATCCCGAGGAGACGGCTTCCTTGATTCGCGAATTTATGTTCCGTCAGGATCAAGGTTAAGCTCAGGCGGTATGTCAGTTTCGTTGATTCAGCCCGACAAGCGCTTGGTGGCGCGTTCTTTTGGATCGGCTGCTTCGAGTTACGATGGAGTGGCTGAGTTGCAGCGTTATGTGGGGCGGCGCCTGCTTGATTACCTGCCGCCGCTCGCGGGCGGCCTCTGTATTCTTGATGTGGGTGCGGGTACCGGGGTTTTTTCTCAAATTCTGGGCGAGACATATCCCTCTGCCCATATTGTTGCACTGGATATTGCCGAGGGCATGCTTCGTTGTGCTCAGGATCGGTTTTCAGGATCTTGCGTGGGGGGCGACGCGGAGGCACTTCCCTTTGCGGCGTCGTCGGTGGACTTGATCTTCTCTAATCTGGCCATCCAGTGGTGCGTTTGTCCAGTGGCCACGTTTCAGGAATTTCATCGGGTGCTCAGGCCGGGTGGTCACCTGGTGTTTTCAACGTTCGGGCCGATGACACTCCAGGAACTGCGGTATGCCTGGGCTCGGGTGGATGTCCGTAGCCACGTCAATGAGTTCATAGAGTCCTCGATTCTTTGTCAGGCATTGAGTGAGGCGGGATTTGCAGCGCTTGAATTCCAGGCGACGCTGCAAACACTGGAGTATGTGGATGTCATGTCGCTGATGCGCGAGTTGAAAGGCTTGGGGGCGAGGAACCTGACTGCAGATCGTCCTCGACATCTTATGGGCAAGGGCGCTATGGGAAAAATGGTCGCTGCCTATCCAGCCACGGGATCAATTGATTCGACGTCAGTTTTTGCGACCTTCGAGGTGTTTGCTGGCTCTGCAGTAAGTTTGGCTGGGACGCCCTGATGGCGAAGGGTTTCTTTATTACGGGAACCGACACGGGTATTGGCAAGACGCACGCGACCCTCCGCTTGATGCAGTTCCTGAAGGCTCAGGGGCTGAGTGTTGTCGGGATGAAGCCGGTGGCGTCAGGGGCAAGCAGGGTAAATGGGCGTTGGGTTAATGAAGACGCGCTTGCTTTGCAGCGTGAGTCGTCCATACCGGTTCCTTATGAGTGGGTTAATCCATTTGCCTTCCACTTGCCAGTGTCGCCCCATATCGCAGCTGAGGTGACGGGGGATATTGTGAAGCTGGACAGGATCTGGCGCTCATTCTGTCGCTTGTCGAATCTCTCGGACTGCGTGGTCGTGGAAGGGGTGGGTGGCTGGCGGGTGCCACTTAATGCCCATGAAGATGTCGCTGATTTGGCTGTTATGTTGAAGTTGCCAGTGCTTCAGGTTGTGGGTTTGCGGTTGGGTTGCATCAATCATGCGCGTCTTACGCATGAATCCATGATTGGCGCAGGTGTGAATGTCGGAGGGTGGATTGCCAATTGGCTAGTGCCTGATTTGCTTTGCGGGGCTGAACTCATGGCGTCTCTCTCCCATGGGTTGGGGCAGGAGGCTGTTGCAGAGCTTGCCTTTCAGTTACCTGGAGAGGACGGGCCATTCTCAAGAAATGACCATTGGAATCGTAATGAAATCTTGCGCCTAATGGCCGCTTAGGCTACGATTAACGGTTGTTAACTGGCGGTTCAACTAGGCGTGTTATTGGGTTTCTACCGTCTTGACTTCGGATTTCCGGATATTCCCGGCCTTGGCCGGTGCAAGGCGCTCACTGGTTGAGTGGCTGATTGCGAGGGAGGAAATCGCCACGGGTCTGGTCCTGTTTGGCGAAGACAAGGTCGGCGAATTGGGCGAATTGTTTGCCGAGACGGAGTGAAGGATCTTGGTCGGTGAGTTCCCACAGATTTTGGTTTGATTTAAGAGTTTAGGTTCTGCCTTAATGATTTTGGAGAGGGTTCCGTGAAGAAATTAAGTGCTTTGCTGGCGGTGTCAGGGCTGATGGGCGTTGGTGAGGTCTATGCTGATTACACGCTTAACCTGACGGAGGGTGTGACCGAGCTAAGTCGCGATATTCACGATTTGCATATGCTGATCTTCTGGATCTGTGTGGCCATCGGCGTACTGGTCTACGGTTTACTGATCTACTCCCTGATAAACCACCGTAAATCCAAGGGGGTGGTGCCCGCCACATTTCATGAGAACACCAAGCTTGAAATTCTCTGGACAGTCATTCCCTTTCTAATTCTTCTGGGCATGGCAATTCCAGCCACCACGGTCATGATCAAGACCTATGACGCTTCCGGCGCCGATATGACGATCAAGGTCACGGGCTACCAGTGGAAGTGGAAGTATGAATACCTCGATGAGGGGGTCAGCTTTTTTAGTTCGCTGGACGCTAAAAGCAATCAGGCACGCCAGTTGAATTCCGGGATAGATCCATCCACTGTTGATAACTATCTGCTGGAAGTGGATCACCCGCTGGTTATCCCCGTCGGGAAGAAAATTCGCTTTTTGTTCACGGCTGCCGACGTGATCCACTCTTGGTGGGTGCCTGATCTGGGCTGGAAAAAAGATACGATCCCAGGTTTTATCACCGATGCGTGGGCCAAGGTTGAAAGGGCTGGCACTTATCGAGGGCAGTGCACTGAACTTTGTGGTCGTGATCACGGATTTATGCCCATCGTCGTGATTGCGAAGCCCGAGGCCGAGTACAAGCAGTGGCTGGCCGGACAGAAAGGCGGCGACAAGCCTGTAGAGACACTGGCGGCTCAGGTGCCGCCGGTCGCGGCAGAGGCAGAGGCGGAGAAGGATGGATCTCCCGCAGAATCTGTGCAGGTTGAAGCGGCTTCCGTTCAGCCCGCCACTAACTCAAGTGAGCTTGATAAAGCCGCATTAATGGCGCTTGGTAAGACGGTCTACGAGAGTCACTGTCTCAGTTGCCATCAGTCTGGTGGTGAGGGTGTTGAAGGCCTGTTTCCCGCGATCAAGGGCAGTGATGTGGTTAATGGCCCTGTTGGCGGTCATATCGATCTGATTATGAGTGGTAAGCCGCCTTTGATGGCTTCATTCCGCAATGTTTTGAAACCTGAAGAAATTGCGGCGGTGATTACTTATCAGCGTAATGCGTTGGGGAACAGCACCGGTGATATCGTTCAGGCAAGTGCTGTCGCAGCACGGCAATAAATAGAACCCATTATTAAGAGGTGAATCCTATGTCAGTCACGGCAATTCATGATGATCACCACGACCATGGGCCCGCCAAGGGTTTCATGCGATGGGTGACGACCACCAATCATAAGGACATCGGTACCTTGTACCTTGTCACATCGCTGATCATGTTCATGGTCGGTGGCGCGATGGCGCTGGTTATCAGGGCTGAGTTGTTCGAGCCCGGGTTGCAATTCGTGGATCCGATGTTTTTCAACTCCATGACCACGCTGCACGCGTTGATCATGGTATTCGGTGCTGTGATGCCCGCCTTCGCCGGTCTGGCTAACTGGATGATCCCGATGATGATCGGATCACCCGATATGGCTCTGCCTCGCCTGAACAACTGGAGTTTCTGGTTGCTGCCGTTTGCAGCGATCATGCTGGTCAGCACTCTGTTCATGGATGGCGGTGCTGCCGCTGCCGGCTGGACCCTTTATCCGCCGCTGGTGCTCCAGACGGGTGCGGCGTTTCCGTTCACTATCTTTACCGTACATATCCTGGGGATTTCCTCGATCCTGGCCGCTATCAATATCATTGTCACCATCCTGAATATGCGTGCACCCGGCATGACGTTGATGAAAATGCCGCTGTTCGTGTGG
>SXQV01000077.1 GCA_005792805.1 Methylococcaceae bacterium
GCGGCTTCCTGGCCCGCAAGGGCGACGGTGAGCCGGGTGTGAAGACCCTTTGGCTTGGCCTCCAGCGCGTCATGGATTTTGCTGCAGGGATCAGGTTTGCGAGGGAAACTCATGTACTATGAGTTGTGTGTAATGGGATGCATTAAAGCCTATCGGTTTTGGCCGATAGGCTTTTAAGGTGGCCACGGACACGCCAGATTGGTGGTTTACTTTTTTTCCACCAAACGAAATCTCAGCTTATACCGGTCATCATAAGCAGGATAAGTCCCTACTTTTTCGTCGGGTTCAACTTCCTCTGAAATTATGACCATATCCTTGCCGGCCGATGTTGCGAAAATTTCCGCACTGCTTCTGACTTCATTTTTCAGTTCAGCCAAATCGAACCCCCATCCACCAACGCGAGTGATTTCATAGATACCTGGTGAAAGTTGATTCACCGGGGAAGGCGACATAGCGTTCACACAAGCTGTGAGTAAAGCTGATATAGATACACTGGTAATCTTTTTCATAAAATCCATATCCTTTTCCATTGGCTGTAGATGACCAGCCGGCTTAATACATGAAAGCGATACCCAGATTAAACTGATCGGGTAGTTTTTTCGCGCCGGAGTTGAAGTTTTGGTAATCAAACTTCACAGCGATATTTTCTATAGGCTTGTAAGTCAAACCAGCCTGATAAATCCAGCGGTTATAAAGGCCATCATAGTCATCAAAACCCTCTGGTACGCTGGCGAGCGTATTGTAGGATTCGTAACGGAAAAACGGGGCGATATACTGGGCCGTGTCTTTCCACAACCACGGCATCACGTTGTATGCTGCCTCCGTGTACCATCCGTAGTTCTGGCTACCGATAGTCTCTCCCTTGGCGGCGCTCAGCTGGGCCGCATTGCCAATGCTACCAAAAGCGCCTAGAGCCCGCATTTCAATGCCCTGCCAGCGCCACTGCAGATGACCTTCATACAGTTGGGTCAAGGCATTCACTTCCTGACTGCCATACCTTTTGCTACTGTACTCGTAACCCTGACCCGAATTGCCAACCCAGGCAGAGGCTCCGGCTAATAGGCCGGGAGCAAAGGGCATGTCGTAATCAAGTCGGCCAGTAAACGCAAAATCTTCGGCAATCGCTTTACTTCCTGATTGACGGCCTTCGCGGATACCCGCACTAGTGAACCCTTCCGCATTCAATCCATTCATACCGTACATGCGGTATTGCAGGCCTGGAGCAAGCTGGCCAAATACACCGGCACCAATTTCACGCCACGTAGTGGGAATGATTGTTCTTTCCACCTGTGGTCGGTAATTGCCGTGGAAGGTAGGGCCTTCGTGGATTTCGTTGATAAACCCCATCGGTACCAATGTTAAACCAGCACGTACGTTCGCATAGTCTTTGAGCAGGAAGTCAAGGTAGGAGAACTCGACAGAAACCTCACCCTTCTCTTCAGAGCCTTCCCCCGTGGTGCCATGCTCGAACTCGAATTCGTTGTTGAGTATTATCCAATCGTTAAATTTGTAACCGGCGTAGATAACAGCACGCAAGTTATCGATGGTCGATTTTTTATCCTGGCTGTAATCCGAGAAAGCCCATTCACCATAACCACCGATTGAAAGGCCTTGATTGACACGGTAAACCTCTGACGCTGCCGGGCCATAACCATACTGGACCTTATATTCCCGCTTATCTGGAATGTAGAGCTGTGTCTTCAGCTTTTCTACCTCCGATGCAAGGATATCGGTCTTACGTTCGCTCTCCGTTTTGGCAGACTTTTTTGAGGTGGCTGCCGTTTGGGCCGCAGTCGTCGTTGCACCGGCCTTGTCTCCGGAGGAGCCCATCGCCGATTTACCGGAATCCGCCGGCGTCTTCGACTCCTCATTCCTGGTAATACGTGATTTCAGCTCCTCGATCTGCTTTTGTTGCTGCTCGATGATCCGCCACATCTCATCAATGGAAGAGGGCTTGGCCTTCTTGGCTTCGGCAACCGACGCCCCCAACGCAAGCGTGACCGCAGCTAACAGAATAAATTGTTTTTTTTTCAAGGACATGGCTGGCCCCACTGGATTTTAATGAAACAGGGGCTGAAGTATAAATGCTCATAGACAACTAATGCAAATCATTCTCATTGCGTCTATGGTTTGCATGTTGGATAATTGGCGCACCGATCTGATTTGAAGAGCCTTATCTATGAAATCACAACCCGTCAGCCCGCTCATCCTTTCGGCCCTGTTGATTTTTTCCGTTCACTCAAATCCAACGCTGGCGATGAGTCGCAAAGCCAGGTTGGGTCAAGCCTTATTCTCTGATACGAATCTTTCATCGCCCGCCGGCCAAGCCTGCGCCAGCTGTCATGCGCCGGATCATTTCTTTACTGATCCCGACAAGAGCGATCCAACATCAGAAGGGGTGATTCAAGATCGTTACGGTAGCCGGAATACCCCCACCCTCATGTATACAAGCGCATCGCCCACCTTTCACTTCGACAAAGGAGAAGGGTTGTTCATCGGCGGGCAATTCGATGACGGCAGGGCGCCAACGACTCGGGACCAGGCGAAACAGCCCTTCCTCCAGCCGCTTGAGATGAACAACCCAACTGCAACAGCAGTGGTTGAAAAGGTGCGGGATGCGAGTTATGCCGGCTTGTTCAGGCGTGTTTACGGCCATGACGCATTGAATGAGCCAGCGAAAGCCTACGATCACATCGCCGATGCCATTGCGGCATTTGAAAAAACCGAAGCATTTGAGCCGATGACCTCCAAGTATGACTATTACTTGGCCGGCAGAACCCAATTCACGGCTCAGGAGCGTCGAGGCAGAGAGATCTATGAAGACGATCACAAGGGTAACTGTGCCGCCTGCCATCCTTCTCGCCCCGAAAATAATGGAGAAAAACGGCCCCTGTTCACCGATTTCAGTTATGACAACCTGGGTATACCGAGGAATCCGTCCAATTCCTTTTACATACAAGCACCCGAATTCAATCCTCTCGGTTTCGATTTTGTAGATATCGGCCTGGGAGATCACGTCAAAGATGTTGCCGAAAATGGCAAGTTCAAAGTGCCAACACTGCGCAACATCGCAAAGACAGCGCCATATATGCACAATGGCTACTTCAGCACTTTGCGGGGAGTCATCGACTTCTACAGCACCCGCGACCTCAAACCAGCCTGCAACAGTAAATGGGTCAGCGAGGAAGCAGCGCTCCGCCAAGGGTGCTGGCCTACTCCGGAAGTATCCAGGAACGTCAATCATGACGAACTGGGCAAGCTGGGATTGAGTGAGCAGGAGGTTGAAGATTTAGTCGCCTTCCTGCACACGCTGACGGATGGTTACCAGCCAAATCGATAAGGCGAATTGAGACTGGTGCCAATAGGTGGTGGCGTGAGCAAAGAATTGTTTCCTATTACGACACAGATATGCCATGAGGAATGGGATTGTAAATTATCGATGCGGTCTTAGAATGTCTTCCAGCGTTGGTGTGGTGTTCCACATCAACCGGCTTCAGAGTCTTGCTCCTCCTTGGTTAGTATCTTTCGGGCCCGTCTCCTCAGAGAGGGGCCTTTTTTTATTCGGCCATTTTTTCACTGCAAACGGCAACACGCTTACCTCGGCTGCAACACATACGCCATGATGGCTGCCGTTGCCGACACGTTAAGTGACTGCACCTCGCCCGACCCAGGCAGCGTCAAGACCACATCACATTGATTCAGCGTCTCGCGTGAAAGCCCTCGCTCCTCATTGCCAAGAATGATCAGGCTCGGCTGCGAAGGGTTGTGCAGCGCCTCCAGCGGTTGCCCCCGGCTACTCAGCGCCGTACCGACAATCCGATAGTCCCCCTTGATCTGCTGTAGCAGGCCTGCAAGACGAGCGGCACGAAAGATGGTCAGACAATCCAGCCCGCCCTCCGCAATGCGGTAAGCCGCATCCGACAAACCGGCCTGCTGCGGATGATCGGTCAGTACCAAATGCCGGAAGCCAAAAAAGGCGAGGCTACGAGCAATGGCGCCGACGTTGTGGGGATTGCCGATACCATCCAGTACAAACAAGGTGTTTCCTGAAGCGGCAAGACGATTACATTCGGCGACCGTCAAGCGATGCTCAGGCGGATGTTCGGCAACCGCGACCACACCGCCGTGAAGAACCGTCCCGGCGATCCTGGTTAACTCGTCAGCATCGACTTTGCGGTAAGGGCGGCGAAACTGTGCCATGCGGCCACAAAACTCACCCACCTCCCCGACTCGCTTGTCTTCATAAAACAGCCTTACGACCCGATCCGGGTCATGCCGAAACAACGCGCTGACGGCCGCGAGGCCAGCTACGCGCAACAACGGGCCGGATTTGCCTGCGCCAGAGGCCTGATGACCATGAGCGGGACGTTCGCCCTCCTTTGGAAAGCGCCGATGGATAGTGGGGATGCGTGGCAAAGGGGCGGCCCGTTTTGTTTGGATGTTAGACTCGGCATTCTACATCCTGGCTTGCGCCAGGCGCGCTAACCCCGGAGCATCTGCCCCTTTTCCGCAACATGCCACGCCTTATTTTATTCAACAAACCCTATGGGGTGCTTTCCCAGTTCACCGACAAAGAATGCGGCCGCAAAACCCTGGCAGGCTATCTGGACATTCCCAAGGTCCGGCCGGCTGGCCGTCTGGATTACGACAGCGAAGGCCTTTTACTGCTCACCGATAGTGGGGCGCTTCAGGCCCGGATAGCCGACCCGCAGCATAAAATGTCCAAGGTTTATTGGGCCCAGGTCGAGGGGGTCCCAGACGAATCGGCACTGGCGAAACTGAGGAACGGCTTATTGCTCAATGAGGGTCTGACCCGACCCGCTCAAGCACGAATCATGGCCGAGCCCGCTGATTTATGGCCACGCGACCCGCCCATTCGATACCGGGCGTCCATACCAACGGCCTGGATCGAGCTGGCTTTGAGAGAGGGTCGAAACCGGCAGGTAAGGCGTATGACCGCCGCTGTCGGGCATCCCACCCTCAGACTGATCCGTGCCGCCATTGGACCATGGCGACTCGATTCGCTTGTACCGGGACAATGGCGGGAAGTCACGATCGACGCGAGCCTTTTGGGACCACTTGAAAAGAAAACACGGTTACGCAGGACGGGAGGCTCGGCCCCAACCCGAAGAATCCGGCACCCGTGAGGATATCCATTCTGAAGCCGATGGCGGAACAGCACGGGGCCATCCTTATCAAACTGGCGGCTTGATCGTGAGGTCAATCACCCGCCTCGATGCCGAGGGGAAAGGGCAGCCTGAGGATTCCCCGGTTTACCCTGCCACCGCCAAAATCACCGCGCTGGCCTTGAACATGGCCGTCGCCGGCCTGCCGATATCCAGGCCCAGCAGTTCAGCGCTTTCGCTGGTGACTGTAGCCACCACTGAGTCACCGGAGTCGAGACCAATACGGACTTCCGTGTTAACCGGCCCCTTCTGCAGATGGGTCACTGTTCCGGCCAACTGATTGCGGGCCGAAACGCGGTAGCCTTCCAAATCCGTCAACACCATCACCATCGGCGCCTTGACCAAGGCAATCACCTCCTTGCCATACTCCAGCTCCAGGCTATTAACGGATTCATTGGTGATGCTGGCGGCCAGTTTGGCTCCACCCGCCAGAACAATGCTGACTTCCGCATTGACGGCACCCAGTTTGACGCTGTCGACTTTTCCGGACCATTGATTACGTGCGCTGGATTTCATAAATAACCTCTTGAACCATTGAAGAATAACGGGATCGTGACCGAACTCCTCATTGAGTCGGTCCAGGAACTGTTCTTTCTCCTCCTGCAACCGCAAAAAAGCCGCGAGTAATATTTTGCCGGTTTCCGTTAGGCGAGTGCCCTTGTCTTCGCTGCCACCCAAAGTACTCTCGATCAAAGGTCGCGGTGATAAATTGGCGGCCCGCTCCAACATATCCCAGGCACCTCTGTAACTGAGTCCAGCCTCCTTGGCCGCCTGAAGGATGGTTCCCTTGCGCTCAATCGCAGCCAACAAATTGAAGAGCCTGGCATTCAGGCCACCTCCAATAATGATTTCCGCATCAATCAGCCGGGCGGATCTCTCGGGTTTCCGCCGCCGCTGGGGAGCCGCATGAGCACGCGGGACGGCCCGAGTGATTTTCTGTCGGCGCGGCATGGGTGTTTTCATGACTAATCCAGAAAGGCGACGGCCTTGATTTGGGCAAAAACAGGCACTCCGGGGCGGATATCCAGCTTTTGCAAGGAACGACGAGTGATGCGGGCTAGCAGGGGCGTATCACCGATGGCCAACTGTACCATTACCTGCCCGGCATCAGCCGTGCCGCCAACATTGAGTACCGTAGCGGGAAGAATATTGAGGATGCTCGTGTCTTCAGCACGGGCTAATGTCAGGCTCACATCCGAGGGTAAAACCCGGCAACGTAACCGGGAGCCAAGGCCGCCGTTCCTGAGAGGCACCCAAAGTCCACCACCCGCAAATTCAAGTCGGGTAAGACCCTCCGCCGGATCATGCGACGACACCCGGGTTTCCCAGACAACACCCGGGTCATCCACAAAGCCGGGGAGTGCATCCAGGCGGCCCAGCATGTCCGGCAACGGACCTTGCCCGGTCACCCGTCCCGCCGACAGCAGCACCAGCGTGTCCCCCAGTCGCGCCAGCTCGTCCGGGGAATGCGTGACGTACAAGACGGGGATCTCCAGTTCGTCATGGAGTCGTTCCAGATAGGGCAGGATTTCTCGTTTCAAAGGCAAATCCAGCGCCGCCAGTGGCTCATCCATCAGCAGGAGCCTGGGGCTGGTCAATAAGGCACGGGCCATACCTGCGCGCTGCTGCTCTCCTCCCGACAATTTATCTGGCGACCGCTCCAGCAAAGGACGCATGCCCAGCAGATCGACCGCCTGGTCGAACGAAGTCCGCCTCTCGCCCGGAGGAATCCGCTTGAGACCGAACTCCAGATTCTGCCGCACACTGAGATGCGGAAACAGAGCGGCCTCCTGCAACACATAACCGATAGAACGCTTATGAGTCGGAACAAAGCGTCCGCTGGCATCATCCTGCCAAACCTCGCCGTTCACCGACAGGTACCCCCGGGCCTGCGGCTCAAGCCCTGCCACACACCTCAGCAACGTTGTCTTGCCGCAACCCGAGCCGCCAAACAGAATGGTCACTCCCCTGGCCGGAAGGGTCAGCTCAACCTGAAGCATAAAATCGCCAAAGCTCCGCGTAAAAGCGGCCTGTATACCGTCGCTGGCGCCGCCGTTCATGGCCCAGGCACCTTGGGTTTGCCGCCACCCAGACCATACAGCAGCAGCAGCACCAGAAAAGCGAAAGCGACCATCAGCCCCGATAACCAGTGGGCCTGGGTATATTCCAGAGCCTCCACATGATCGTATATCTGCACGGAGATCACGCGGGTTTTCTCCGGGATGTTGCCACCGACCATCAAGACCACACCAAATTCGCCTATGGTGTGAGCAAAACCAATCACGGCGGCCGTAATCAGCCCCGGTTTTGCCAGCGGTAAAGCCACTGAAAAAAAGCTGTCCCAGGGATTGGCACGAAGCGTAGCAGCCGCCTCTAACGGCCGGGAACCCATCGCCACAAACGCATTCTGGATTGGCTGAATGACAAACGGCATGGAATAAAGCGTCGAAGTGACCGCCAGACCGGCAAAGGTAAAGGGCAACAAGCCCAGACCCAGCGCCTGGGTTATCGCGCCTACCGGGCCATTCGGCCCCATCGCCAACAGCATGTAGAAACCCAGAACCGATGGCGGTAACACCAACGGCAGCGCTACCACCGATTCGACAACCCCCTTGAATCGGCAACGGGTGCGCGCCAGCCACCACGCCACCGGTGTCCCGATGACAAGCAGCAAGCTGGTAACCAGCGCCGCCAGTTTCAGGCTGAGCCAGATCGCCTTGAGGTCATTAACATCAAGAGTCAGCATCGGAGAAAATCCGCTCAGAAGTCATAACCCATCGATTTCATGATGGTTTTGGCGTGATCCGATTGCAGGTAATTCAGCAGCGCCTTTGCGGCGGGATTAGCCTGACCCGTCTTGAGCAGCACGGCATCCTGGCGAATGGGCGAATACAGATTCGACGGAATCAGCCACGCCGAGCCGCTGGTTAGCTGCCCATCCCGGTACACCCCTGACTGAGCAACAAAACCCAATTCGGCATTGCCCGAAACGGCAAACTGCTGCGCCTGGGCCACATTCTCGCCCAGCACAAATTTGGGCTCCAGGGTCTTGAGCAGGCCCATCCGTTCGATGACTTCAACGGCGGCAGTCCCATAGGGAACCGTTTTTGGGTCGCCGAGACTGACATGCGCAAACTGTCCGGACCTGAGGATCTTACCCTCCCGATCTACGACATTTGGCTTCGCACTCCACAGGACGAGCTTGCCGAGAGCATAGGTAAAGCGTGAACCCGGCACGGCCAGCCCTCCGGCTTCCAATTTGGCCGGAGACCTGTCATCGGCAGACAGAAACACCTCAAAGGGTGCGCCATTCCTGATCTGGGCATAGAGCTTGCCGGTCCCTGCCGTCGTTACTGTTGCCTCATGCCCGGTGTCTTTCCTGAAGGCAACCGCGATCTGCTGTATCGCCCCGGCAAAATTCGAGGCGGCGGCAACCTGCACGGTCTCTGCCCTAGCCGAGGAAGTGATGAGCAGGCTAAGCAGCCAGGAATAGACAGCGCGAACCACGTCAAGACCTCCGGATAGACGACCTCTTCCCAAGGGGTAGAGCAGGTGACGGCAAAATAAGGCATATCCTGTCACAAACTCTACCTTATTGGGTTATTACTATAAGTACATATTGCAATAAATGCCAGAGATGACCGTAATAATCTCATTATTCTATTGAGTTATAAGTTCATACCGAAAACAGTGGTGACATGGGCTTGTGGCCAACGTAGCATTATGCACATATCTTCAAGTTATTGACCGAGTGCAATGAAATCCTATTTGACTGCCGCCCTCATCCTGTCACTGGGCAACGGCCCCGCCTTTTCCTGAATCCGTGTTCCCGACCCCTCATGTTCGCCATAAGTCACTGACTTAATGAGATAATATCGGTTTTACTGTCTTCACCCATCCGACTATGGCCCACTTTAAAATCAAGCAA
>SXQV01000078.1 GCA_005792805.1 Methylococcaceae bacterium
CAGTGTGTTGGTCAGGCCTCGAATATGACCCGACACCACAGAAACAGCACCGAACTCACCCATGGCCCGAGCATTACAGAGAATGACGCCATAGAGCAGACCCCAGCGAATGTTGGGCAAGGTGACATGCCAGAAGATCTGCCAACCGGAAGCGCCCAAAACCAGGGCCGCCTCCTCTTCTTCTGTCCCCTGTGCCTGCATCAGTGGAGTCAGTTCCCGTGCCACCAATGGACAGGTACCGAAGATCGTCGCCAGCACGATGCCCGGTACGGCGAAGATCAGCCTGATGTCATGTGCTTGCAGCCACGGCCCAAACCAGCCCTGTGCACCAAACATCAGCACGTAAATCAACCCCGACACCACTGGCGATACCGAGAATGGCAGGTCGATCAGGGTAATCAGGAGACTTTTGCCTGGAAACTCAAACTTGGCGATGGACCAAGCGGCGGCGAGACCAAAGACCACATTGAGCGGCACGGCGATCAGGGCCGTAATCAGTGTCAGCCGCGCCGCCAGCAGGGCGTTTTCCTCGGTCAACGCCGCCGAAAAGACCGCCCAGCCTTTGCTGAAGGCCTGACTAAACACCACCGCCAAGGGCAGAAACAAGAAACCCAGCAAAAAAGCGAGGGCCACCGCTATCAATGTCCAGCGCACCCAGGTGGGCTCACCTCGGGCGGGATTAAAGGCACGAGGGCCAACAGCCAGCGGGGCAGTCGACATAGCAGTCACTCTCCTCAGTCAGGGTGGATAGTCATGCCTTACGCAAGTGCGAGTGCCGCTGCAAGGCATTGATGATAAGCAGCAGCGCGAAGGACACCAACAGCATGGAAACCGCCAAGGCCGTCGCGCCGGCATAGTCGTATTGCTCCAGCTTGGTAATAATCAGGAGCGGCGTGATCTCCGATACCATCGGGATGTTACCGGCGATAAAAATGACTGACCCGTACTCGCCTACGGCACGGGCAAACGCCAGAGCAAAACCGGTCAGCAAGGCGGGTGCCAGGGCCGGAAGGATTACCCGGAAGAAAGTCTGCCAGCGGGTGGCACCCAGACTCGCGGCGGCCTCCTCCAGCTCACTCTCGAAATCTTCCAGCACTGGCTGCACCGTCCTAACCACAAAGGGCAGGCCGATGAACGTCAGTGCCACAACGACGCCCAGTGGCGTGTAGGCGATCTTGATGCCATAAGGCGCCAGAAACTGGCCTACCCAACCCTTGCTGGAATAGAGCGTCGCCAAGGCAATACCGGCCACGGCAGTCGGGAGAGCAAACGGCAGATCAACCAGTGCATCAATCAGTCTCTTGCCGAAAAACTCATAGCGCACCAAAACCCAAGCCACCAGCAAACCAAAGGCGGTATTGATGACCGCCCCCGCCAGAGAAGCACCGAAGGTCAGTTGGTACGAGGCCAGCACGCGCGACTGGGTAATGACATCCCAGAACCCGCCCCAACCCAAGGTCGCCGCTTTAAAGAAAGTGGCGGACAGCGGGATAAGTACGATCAGGCTCAGATAAAGAAGGCTGAAGCCCAGCGTCAATGAAAACCCCGGCAATACCCCGCGCTTTTTGAATGTGATCGCCACCCGTTGATTCCTCATGGCCGCTATGGAGGAGCCACTCTAGCAAGCCCTTACCAGGTATCAAAAAGACTGTTTTGCTATTTGCTTATTCCATTCCTCTTTCAAGCACCATACCCCCCCCAGGGCACGAGGTGAACCCAGTCAGCCCTCAAACACATATAGCCTTTCGCTATATGTTTCTGACTATTCAGTATTTCTGATATTACTTTTCGGTTGATAGGCTTTCGTCCCAGATCGATGGCCGTCTTGATACCTACAGTCAATATCAGGGCGGCCCTGTGTACCCTAACCCGGAGCCACTCAACCATGAGCGAACGACTCAAAAAGGCGATACCTCCAGCGGAGCCCGGCGATGCCGTGGCAAAGATCGTCGAGGCTCTGCGTGACCTCAATTTCGGCTCAGTGGAAATCACGCTGCACGAAGGGCGGATCGTCCTGATCGAGCGGAAAGAGAGGCAGCGGCTGAACATTCCCTTAGGGAATCCTGACCTGAGGGGATTAACCCTCTGACCAGTCACCAAAACACCCCTACCTCTGCCTGAGGCGGTACTAACCAAAACCCATTTAACGGCTGACTGACCGGACCACCGGAGGCGCTATCGATCAAGACACAACCAACTTGAGATAACCACCATGAAAAAACGATGGTCCACATTTTTGGCAGCGGGAGCCGGAACCGCTGCTATCGGATTCACTGGTCCGGTACTTGCACTGACAGACAGTCAACGTTTCGAAAGGCTGGAAAAGCACATCCAGCAACTGGAACGTCGACTGGAGCAGACCGAAGCGGAAAATCAAAAACTCAAGAAACATGGCAGCGGCAAGGAGCCGACCTACGCTGCCCGCCACCCCACGGCGCTAGGCAATGAATCGGCGACCGATGCCACTGTCGGGGTAGTGGCCAGCAAGGATCAAACGGTCAAGGAACTGGACCAGAAGGTCAAGTTGCTGGAGCGTAAATATGAAGTGGATAAGGAAGAAGCCGACAAGAAATGGCTGAAGCTACCAAAAGCCGTTGAGCTCGGCAGTCAGGGCCTCAAGGTTGTTTCCTCAGACGAAAATTTCATCCTGTATTTGCGGGCCCTGATCCAGGCCGACGCCAGTTTTTACTTCGACGATGAGGGTGTTCAACCCATCGCGCAGAACGGTTCCGATCTGCCAAACAATTTTTACATGCGTCGTATCCGTCCGATCATTGAAGGCACAGTCTGGAAATACCTCGACTACCGCATCATGCCGGATTTCGCGCCCGGCCCCAGCGGCACCACGTCACCCAGAATTTTTGATGCCGTTGCGGATCTTCGTTACTTCCGTGAAGCCAGTCTCGCTGCCGGCATCATGAAGGCACCGGTGAGCCTGGAGCGTCTGCAAAGCGCCACTAACCTGAGCTTCCTGGAGCGCGCCTGGCCTACCCAGCTAGCGCCTAACCGCGAAATGGGCTTCTTGCTGCACGGCGAGTTCGATCGCCCTGACTACCCCAGTGACTTTGCCATGACCGGGCGAAATCAGACGATCACTGGCAACTTCCCGATGTATATGTACCCGGACTTTTTCAGCTACCAGGTGGGTGTCTACAACGGCACCAGCAACAATGGCAGCCTGTACTCGGACAGCAACGATTCCAAGGACTTCCAGGGACGCATCTTCTCGCACCCGTTCCTGCATTCCGGCATCGAACCGCTCGAAGGACTGGGTATCGGTATGGCGGGTACCTATGGCGATCCCAACGACGTCACTCTGTCCAGTTTCCAGAGCCCCGGGTTGCAAACCGTCTTCAACTACACGGGCGTCGTGACGGTTCCCAATAGCAAGCCGGCCGTACTGACCACTGGTGCCAAGGCCGATGGCACGGCCTATCGCTTGTATCCACAGGGGTACTGGATCTACGGGCCATTCAAGCTGGTGGGTGAATATTCTCAATCCAATCAGGATATCGCCAACCAGGTGCTTGAGAAGGGACAAAGCGTCAACAAATATTCGATGAATGAAACTATCGATGCCTGGAATATCACCGTTGACTATGTGCTGACTGGAGAAAATAACGTGTTCCTCAATCAAGGCATTAAGCCCCGGCACAACTTTGATCCCTTTGAAGGAGCCTGGGGTGCCTGGCAGCTGGCGGCACGCTTTAGCCCCATCAATTTTGACCAGGCTACCTTCAAAAATGTTGGAACCACCGACAAGCCAATTTACCCGTTCGCCGACCCCAGAAACTCGGTTTCATCGGCCAGTACATGGGGTTTGGGCGCCAACTGGTGGCTCAACCCCAACGTCAAGCTAATGTTTGACTACTCACAGACAGGCTTTGACGGCGGAGCCGCCGAACTGGATGCCAACAATCTCAAAACCACCAAGGTCATTGACCGGGATACTGAACGAGTCTTCCAGACCCGTGTTCAGCTTGGATTTTAATTTGCTAGCCACCAGGCGAAAGCTACCCTCGGTACGGCTGCCGAAAGCCCTGCCGAGGAGCAAGACTAGATTACACACCAGTACCAAAACAAACCTCACCCAAACGATCATCAGGAGCAACCTAATGGCATCTTTTTTCAAGAAACTGTTTACCGGCATTTTTACGCTCACACTCACCCTGGCCGGGTTGGCAAGTGCCGAAAGCATCGAACTGCTTAATGTCTCCTATGACCCTACCCGGGAGTTTTACGAGGAGTACAACAAGGCATTTGCCAAATACTGGAAAGAAAAATCTGGCGATGACGTAACCATCAAACAGTCTCATGGTGGAGGCGGCAAACAATCCCGCGCCGTAATTGATGGTTTGGATGCCGATGTGGTCACGCTGGCCTTGCACTACGATGTTCACCAACTGCATGCAAAAGGCAAGCTGATCCCGGAGCGCTGGCACGAACGCCTTGCCCACAATAGCGCCCCGTACACATCAACCATGGTATTCCTGGTGCACCAGGGCAACCCCAAAAATATCAGGGACTGGGATGATCTGGGAAAGCCCGGCGTCACTGTAGTGACCCCTAACCCAAAAACCTCCGGGGGTGCTCGCTGGAACTTTCTTGCGGCCTGGGGTTATGGCCTGAACAAGCTGGGCAGCGAAGCGGCCGCCCAAGACCTGGTCACAAAAATCTACAAAAACGCTCCAGTACTCGACAGTGGTGCTCGTGGCTCCACCATCACTTTCGCCGAACGTGAAATCGGTGACGTACTGATCACCTGGGAAAATGAAGCATATCTCGCCATCAAGGAATACGGTGCGGACAAGTTCGAAATCGTTGCGCCTTCCTACAGCATTCTTGCCGAACCCCCCGTGACCGTGGTGGATAAGGTGGCAGCAAGACATGGCACTGAAGATGTGGCCAAAGCTTACCTGGAGTACCTGTATAGCCCAACCGGCCAGGAACTCGCCGCAAAGCATCACTACCGTCCGCGCGATAAGGCTGTTCTTGCAAAACATGCGGCAGAGTTCGCCAACATCCGGTTGTTTACCATCGACGAGGTATTTGGCGGGTGGGATAAAGCCCAGAAGAGGTTCTTCGCAGATGGTGGCCTCTTCGACCAGATTTACGGCGCCGTCAGGTAATCTGGACGACTGATGAGCCGCAAGCCCTGCTCATTGAGCAGGAGTTCGGCCCGCAACCAGCCATGGAAATCCTGTCCATTCGATTATTGACCCGGCTCTTCAATAGGGTTCACCCTGAGCATGGCATGAGGATCAGCAATCATTAGCGCCGATTCAGGAAAAACCGGGTAAATTGACGTGCGCCCGGATGCTGGCCTCTTCAGCAGAATGGATATCAGCGCTCCATCCTCTTCATAGCAACCGCTTGAACAGCATAAACCA
Source organism: Methylococcaceae bacterium (assembly GCA_005792805.1). Taxonomy (GTDB): domain Bacteria; phylum Pseudomonadota; class Gammaproteobacteria; order Methylococcales; family Methylococcaceae; genus UBA6136. The sequence continues at coordinate 5,391 of SXQV01000078.1, forward strand.
TGGCCTGTAGTCGGCGCATTTCAAAGTTCTTGCTCCCCCCGAGCAACCGCACTCATTGATGACCTCATGAAACTTCAGCAACTACGCTACATTTGGGAAGTCGCCCAAAATGAACTGAATGTCACGGCAACCGCCGAAAGTCTATTCACCTCGCAACCCGGCATCAGCAAGCAGATTCGGCTGCTGGAAGATGAACTGGGCATCGATATTTTCGTTCGCAGCGGCAAGCAGTTTACCGGGCTGACCCCCGGTGGACAGCAGGTAGTGGCCATGGCTGGAGCAATTCTCGCGAAAGTGAATGACATCCGGCAAATGGCCAATGATGTGCTGAACAAGCAGGTGGGTGAGTTGTCCATCGCGACAACCCATACCCAGGCTCGCTATGCCCTGCCGCCGGTGATTCAGTCATTCATGCGGCAGTACCCGGAGATCAGGCTAACCATCAATCAGGGTACGCCGGCTCAAATCGCCGAGCAGGTTTCTCGCGGTCTGGTCGATCTGGCCATCGCCACTGAAGCGACCGATCTCTTTGAAAACCTGGTCACGATGCCCTGCTACCAATGGAATCGCAGCGTGCTGGTGCCTCATCATCACCCGCTGGCGAAGCGGCCTGAACTGACCCTGGAGGAACTCGCCGGGTACCCCATCATCACCTATACCTTCGGCTTCACCGGGCGTTCACAGCTGGATCGTGCCTTCGAAAAAGCGGGGCTGCACCCGCAAATTGCGCTGACGGCCGTGGATGCCGATGTCATAAAAACCTATGTCAGGCTGGGTCTGGGCATCGGTATCGTCGCCCACATGGCGCATGATCCCGTGATGGACGCCGATCTGATGGCGATCGAAGCCGGCCATCTGTTTGCCCCCAGCATCACCAAGGTGGTGTTGCGCCGGGACATGTTTCTGCGTGAATTTCTTTACGACTTCATCCGTCTGTTTGCCCCGCACCTTAGCCGGGACATCATCGACCAGGCCATGCAGATTCGGGAAAAGAAGGATTGGGAAGCCCTATTCAAGGATGTCGCCCTGCCGCTGCATTAACCCAATCCATCTTTTCAGGAAGTCAATCGCAGGCACGCTACCGTCCTGTTTCAAATTGGCAACGACTTTATTGCAGGCGCGGGATATTGAACCTGGCCCCTTATTCCCGCAGATTGCAGGCACACTTAATAGCAATAGTACGCCGTTCACCCATAGAGGATGAGGTCAAGCTAGGGCATAGGCTCGACCTCATTGTGGCTTAGTCAGTAATAAAGAAACTGGGGATCTGGGAAAGATTCCCGTAGAGAGTAAACCCCTGATTAGGAAGATTGACTGCTGTCGACATCGAACAGACATTGGTAAAGGTTGGATTTACGCAGCCATTTCCAAAGCTGATTTGTATATAAGTTGCAGTATCAGAAAGCCACTGGGTGTTGTCGAGGCTCCAGCTATCCGTCGGATAAGACGATGATCCCACCTCTATGCTGTTGATGCCTGCATAAGTAGGGTGCAAGGTGGCCCAGGCACCAGAGGCATCCCATTACACACAACTCATAGTACATGAGTTTCCCTCGCAAACCTGATCCCTGCAGCAAAATCCATGACGCGCTGGAGGCCAAGCCAAAGGGTCTTCACACCCGGCTCGCCGTCGCCCTTGCGGGCCAGGAAGCCGC